>JBAZTH010000002.1:300000-573782 GCA_041661965.1 Candidatus Margulisiibacteriota bacterium | reverse complement strand
GGTCAGGCCGCATAGTTCGCTGGGGAATCTAACACCGGATGAATTTATCCGAAAGGAGGCGGAAACTGGCTCTTGCAGCCAGATTTACTCTAATTCATAATGGTACAGCTAATGGGGTAAGGTCACCGGAAGTTGCATCAGACCGTAATTAACTCGCCAATCATCATTCAATCTGCTATTGACCCGCAGGCTAAGTTGTTCCTGCCATGGCCCACCGTTTGAAACCATTGGGATAAAATCGCTGTTATCAAGAGCTGAAAAATAAGCCCTATCAGGAGCAACATTAAAAGAAGCCGTAAAATATGATTTGTATCCGCTGATCGCGAGTTTTGGGTATTCTTCAGATGCAAAAGATACGACACTTAAAACTAATAATAAAACCGAACTAATTGTTATTTTTCGCGACATTTTACCCTCCACATTTTCAAACAATCATTTTGATTATTATCTATTTAATCGACTTATAATGCAACCAATTTTTCTTGTAAAGTGGCGATTTTTCGTCGATATTAAGATGGCGATATTTAGGAGCTTATCTTTCTAAAGTCGGCGGTTGATTCTGTTTCTTTTCGTAGATCTTAGCGGTCAGGCCCAGGGAGTTAAAGCGGCGCATGGAAAGCTCGCTGATCTCCCCGGCCTGGAGCTTATCGTTCAGGAACGAGTTCCAGCGGAAAATGGAATCGTCCAGAACATCCAGCTGGACCGGGCTGTTTTCGTCCAGTTCAACGGCAAAAAAGTGGCGGGCGGAGCGGAAAAGCTGTTCATCCTGGATCGCCGGATCGGCCAGGACCGGGGCGTTCCAGTCCCAGAAATAGAAATTCATGACTTCGGAATTTAAATGCTGGAGGTTGACCGAGATCGCCACCGAATGCCGCGGCAAAACCCCCTGGCGATAATAGTTCAGCACCCCGATCATGTTTTCGGCCGGGCGGGCGGGAAAATACAGCCCAAACAGGGCCGGAAGAGAGATCAGGGCCGGAATGGACAGGACCAACAGGATCCGCCGCCCTTTTAAGTCGAATTTTTCGATGAAGTAATAAACGGCGGAAGCGGCCACTATGAACAGGAACGGCGCGATGATGTAGATGAATTGAGGCGCTTTGGTCGGGACGGTCAGGGTCGCCAGGATCAGGACCGTCCAGATAAAGGTGTAGAGCTTATTGGTCTTCCAGTAATGGAAGGCGGTAAAGGGAAGGAAAAGAGAGATCACGATCAAAAGGCCCAGCCAGGGAGAAAAAGAAAAGTTCTCAATGATCGTCCGCGGATAATACATCAAAGCCGGCAGGACCCCGTCAACCACCTCGCCGCCGGAATAGCGGAAGATCGCCTGGAGGAACAGGAGGAATTTTCGGGAAAAAGCCGACGTAAAGAACCAGGCGCCGACAAAAACAAACAAAACCGTCAAGAAGATGAGCTTGCGATAGGCCCACCAGAAAAAGTGGTAGGCCGACTTCTCCCCTTTTTTGTCGAGTTCGACAATTTCCACGCAGATCGGCCCCAGTTTGGCCAGGGAAACGACCAGAAAGGCCGGGATCATAAAATAGGCGTAGAGATAATTGGTGTAGATCGACAAACCGACCAACAAACCCAAGAGAACGTAATCAAAGATCAGCCTCCGGCATTCGCTGAAATCGTATAAATAATAGCCGGCCAGAAAGATCAACGCCCCCAAGCCTTCCAGGGTATTTTTCGTCGCGTAGCTGATCATCATCGGCGAGAAAAGGGCCAGATAAATCGACAGCAAACCGATCTTCCAGCCGGACTTGCCGCTCAACTTGACCGACGATTGATACATCAGTAAAAGGGTCAGCAAAAAGATCACATAGCTCAAGAACCGGGCGGAAGCGAAACTAACCCCGAAGAAAAAGAAGGACAAAGAAAGAAGCCAGGAATGAAGGAACGGCCAGAACATTTGCCGCTGGGTATCATGCCAAAAAGCGCCAAGATCAAGGGCTTGAATATCTTTATAAAGCCAGAGGCCGTAAACGGCGTGCTGGGCTTCTTCTTTGGAAAAGGCGTCGCCGAGAAAGATCCCATTAATGTAAAGGAGCGACAACAGCACGAAAATACCGGCGAAGGCGACAAGCAGACCCTTTTGAAAAGATGAAAGCCGCATGTAGGGTATTATAAAGTGGAAGAGGACAAGGGTCAAGGGCAATCCCTGGATTAGTTCCCGTACCAGGCGCGGGACCATTTGCGCATCTGATTTATTTCTTTTGTTTGCGCGGCGATAATATTTTCGGCAAGCTGTTTCATCTCCGGCTTGTCGGTTGAGCGCAAAAGCTTCCGCGCCATCATAACCGCCGCTTGATGATGCGGGATCATTTGTTCGATAAATTCCTTATCGCCCATCGTGCTTCCGTGCGTCATCATCCGCCCGCCCCACGGCATCATAGGGGTAAATATTGGCGCGATCAGAACACCTAAAATTAAGCCGATGGTCCCTGAAATAATTATTTCTTTATTCATAACAAAATCCGCTCCTATGCTCAACGCAATATCACTCGGCTTCCAATTTAACCGCGCAATTAATTGCGCGGTTAAATAAAACTTGGAAACCGCGGCGATATTGCCGCTGGTTTCCTTTTTAGCCGGAAAATGGTGGAGCTGAGGGGAGTCGAACCCCTGTCCGGAAAGGCAATTGCGAGAGCCGCTACGAGCGTAGCTTCAATTAAATTTTCGCTTAAGATTTAACCTGAAACGAGGGATTTCTTAAGCTAGCCGCTTAAAATTTTCCCCGCTTGGCCAACCGGCGGGACCGGCGGGTAGCCGACAAAATAACGTCTTGACCCGAACCTATCGGCGAATCCGGAAGACGGCCCGCTTATTTTATTAAGCGGGAACGAGGGCTGGAAACTCAACGAAGCCCTTGATGTTAGCCATCAAGTTCTCGAGAGTACCAAACGCCTCTGCAGGTGTTTTACCAACTGCGTTTAAAATTTGTCACCTTGTTTAACGAGGTGAGATGACTTCCTCGGCTCGCAACTCGCGCAACCACAACTCCCCGTCAAAACCCTTACAGCCCCACGACCCGCCTACGGCGGGTAATGGCCAATTGCCAATGAACAAATGACAAATGAAGGAAGGAAAAATCAGAATTTAACAATCATTTGACATTTATTAAAAGCTTCTTGTCCTGATCGTTTCCTGGAGCAGTCCCAGGAACGATTCAACTTGTTGTTGGTTCATCCGGGCGAGAGTTTCGGCAAATTCCTGCCAGCTATCCGCTTCTTCCATCAGGTCCTTGTTCTCTTTGATCTTGGCAATCTCGTCCTCGATCTCCTGCTGGACGCGGCGGTTGATCTCTTCCATCGCTCCCTGGGCGTTGGTCATGCCGGTTTCGGCGATCGCCCGGTCGATGATATCCTCGAACTTCAGTTCTTTTTCTTTGGCTTCCGTCGCCAAAACGGCTAAGCGGGTGGCAATCGCCTGGGCGTCAAGTTCCGGTCCCCGTCCAATGCTTTGCGGGATCGGCGTCTTTGCCTGGGTCCCTGACTTCTGGACCAGCCCCTCGTTTGATTCTTTCTCTACCCCTTTAACTTCCTTCGGGGCGATCGGCGGAGCAAAAGGTTTTTGTCCCGGGATTTCGATCATATCAGGTTCATCTCCTTCAAGGCCATTTTGGAGATCATTTTTGCCAGCTCATCCGACTTCGCTTGTTCGGCCGGGGTCAGCGGCCGGCTTTTTATCCCTTTGAATTCATCCTGCACCATTTTGGCCGCTTCTTTGTAAAGGTCGGAAACGGTGTAAGAACGGGCCTGTGCCTTGTTAATCACGATTTTTTCCTCTAAAAGCTTTTTCAATTTCTCTTTCAGTTGTTCGACGTCTAAGTGATTCACGCTTTTCGTACTTCTTTTTCGCCTTGGCCAGCCCCAAATCGACTTTCGCCCAGTTGCCGTCGAAATAGATCTTGAGCGGGACCAGGGTCAATCCTTTTTCGGCCACTTTTCCGGTCAATTTCACCAGTTCCCGCTTATTCAGCAAGACCAGGCGCGGCCGCCGGGGATCGATCTTGTTGATCTGCCCCTGGCCGTACGGGTTGATGTGGATACCATATAACAAAATCGCCCCGTTTTCAACCCGGCCGAAACTGTCCTGGAGGTCAACTCGCCCCAACCGGACGGATTTTACCTCATTTCCGGTCAAAACTAAACCGGCTTTATACACTTCAAGAATTATATAATCAAAACGGGCTTTCCGGTTTTCCGCGACTACTTTATAATAATTCATAGATAAATTAAAAATGTAAAATGACTTAATGAAAAATGAAGGTCTCGATCAGGAATATAATTCAAATATTTCTTCTTCATTCATTTTTCATTAGGTCATTTTTCATTCTCTCACAACAGGTTTTCCAGGCCGTAGACCAAGCCCTTGAGCCCTTTGATCTTCCGGACCGCCATGACCACGCCAGGCATGAAAGAATCCCGGGAGATCGAGTCGTGGCGGATGGTCAGGGTCTGCCCCAGCCCGCCGAAGATCACTTCCTGATGCGCGACCAACCCCGGCAGACGGACCGAGTGGATCGGAACATCTTTACCCATAATGTGACCGGTCTTGATCGCCGTACCGGACGGCTTGTCGACCTTCTGTTCATGGTGAAATTCAATGATCTCGGCTTTCGGCATGTATTTGATCGCTTCCTTGGCGAACATCATCATCAGGACTGCCCCGATAGCAAAATTTGGAGCGATCAGACAATTGACTTTATGAACGTCGCACAATCCTTTTACTTCCTTCTGGTTCTCGTCGGTTAAACCGGTCGTACCAATGACGGCGTGCGCCCCGCTCTTTAAGATCTGACGAATATTTTCCATGACCGCGGCCGGATGGGTGAAATCAACCACCACTTCCGCCCCGCTTTGCTTAATCACTTTAGCCAGATCGTCACCAACATCGGTCTGGGCGACCAAATCGAAGTCCGCCTCGTTCTGGACCGCTTTCACCGTCTCCTGGCCCATCTTTCCTTTCGCGCCATTAACGATAACTTTAATTTTTTCCATGGCTTACTCCTTCGTGGGACTCAGGACGCAGCCCCGTATGTCCGAACCCGCCGGCCCCGCGTTCGGTGGCCGACAGTTCCTCGACTTCTTCAAAAACGATCCGCTCGAACTTATTGATTATCATCTGGGCGATCCGATCGCCCCGCTTAATGATTAAATCTTGCCTACTGTGGTTCATCAGGATCACTCCCACCTCGCCCCGGTAGTCGGCATCAACGGTCCCCGGCGTATTCAGTACGGAAACCCCTTGTTTAAGAGCTAAACCGGACCGGGGGCGGACCTGCGCTTCGTACCCTTCAGGGAGAGCCATTGCCAAGCCAGTCGGGACCAGCTTCCATTCCCCCGGCGCAATCGTCAAGTCCACCGTAACCGCGGCATATAGATCCATCCCGGCGGCATGGTCGCTCATATATTTCGGCAGCGGCAGTCCGTCGCTATGCGGCAACCGCTTGATTTGTCCTTTAAGCATGGGAAGATTATAACACAACTAATTCTGAAATATTTGCCAAAAAGTGACGATAATAATCTAACAAGGCCCATTAAAATATCTCCAGTCAGGAGGTGGCAAGAGAAAACCAAGAGTTTCACAGTCCAAGAAAACTAAACATTTAGGAGGAGGCAAGTAAAATGGGACTATTTAGATTAATGGCCAACAGAATGCGGACGGAAATATCAACGTATCTACTGCACAGGCAACAACTTCAGCAACCATTACTGCACCGCTCTGTGATTGGCCCACAAGCTCGTCTTGGAAATCTTGGGGAAATCGCGACTAACTATATGAGGGGAGAGGCCTTAAGACAATCAATCCTTGGCCCTCAAGTCCGGCTCGGTGATGTTGAGGCTATCAGTTCTAATTATCCTCGAGATCAGTTCTTCGGTAAACCAGCAGAGATAGTGAAATCTGTTATCGGTCCGCAGGTTCGACTCGGTGAGGCTGAAGCAATTGCAACCAATTATCCGAGAAAATAACTGCTGGCGATAATTAGCAGTGCAGTTCCTTGTAAGGGAGCTCTTCCAGATCGCCGATGACGGCGAGCGAGAGATACTCATCACGGAAATAGAGGTTGGCCAGCCGGATGATATCGTCATGGGTAACCTTGTCGATGGCGGCAAAGACTTCGTCAACCGTTTGGATCCGGTCATGATAAAGCTCGGAGCGAGCGATCCAGCTCATCCTGGCTGAAGAAGACTCCAAACCGAGGACCATTGAGCCTTTCATGTACTCTTTAGCGCGGGACAACTCTTCTTTGGTAATCCCTTCTTTCTTCAAATTGATAAATTGTTCGAGGATCAGCTCGATCACGTAACCCAGGGTCTCTTTGCCGGTCCCGGCGTAAACGTAAGAAAGGCCGAAATCCCGGAAGGGGGAACCGGTCGAATAGATCGCGTAGGCCAAACCCCGCTTTTCCCTGACCTCCTGGAAGAGGCGGGAGCTCATCGTCCCGCCCAAAACGTTGTCCATCACTGAATAGGCATACCTATCTTTATCGCGATGGGACGGGCCTTTAACTCCCAGGCAAAGATGGGCTTGTTCGGTCTTCTTTTGTTTAAGGCTGATCACCCCTTTAATTTCCGGGCGGGGCATTTGGTGGACCACGTCTGTCCCCTTCAGCTTTTCAAAGTACGGTTTAAGCAGATCAGTGGTGTTTTTGGGAATCGCGCCGGCCAGTGAAACGATCACGTTGTTCGGACTATACAGCCGTTTCTGGTAATTGAGGATATCGTCCCGGGTGATCGCCCCGACCGTCTCGTTGAAGCCGATCGTCGGCTTGCCTAAGGGATGCCCATGCAGGATTTTTTCGGCAAAAAGATCGTGGATCAGCTCATCCGGGGTGTCTTCGTACATTTTGATCTCTTCCAGGACGACCCCCTTCTCCGTTTCCATCTCTTTGGTATCGTACAATGAGTTTAAAAACATATCACCCAGGACATCAACCGCGGTTTCAATATGTTTATCAAGCACCACGGCGTAATACATCGTCACTTCCTTGCTGGTGTAGGCGTTCATCTTCCCGCCGACCGAATCGAGGGCGTGGGCGATCTGAAAAGCGCTCCGTTTCGGAGTCCCTTTGAACATCATGTGCTCGATAAAATGGGAGATCCCGGCTTCCTTGTCCAATTCATTGCCGGAGCCGGCCCCGACCATGATCCCCATGGCGACCGAACGCATCGAAGGAATCTCTTCGGTCAGGACCCGGACCCCATTAGGGAGAACAAGCTTATTGGCGTTTGGAATTGTCATATAACCCTTCTTTATTAATCATATTTTCAACCACTTTCGGCACTAAACTTGAGATCGATTTACCGGCCCGGACCCGGCGGCGGATCTCCGAGGCCGAGATCGCTTCTTTCAGCTCCAACAGCTTGATCTTGTCGACCTCTTTCTGGAGGGGCGGGAACTTGACCAGCCGGCGGAAAGTCCGGATCCGGCTCCCCGGCCTCGTCCCGACAATGAATTCGCACAGCTTAAAAAGCTCCAATGGCTTCCGCCAGGAGAGGACTTCATTGATCGAATCCAGGCCCATAATATAAAAAAGCTTGGCCTGGGGCCCGAACTTTTTCTTTAAGGCCAAAAACGTATCGACCGCGTAAGAATAACCCGGCCGGTCGAGCTCAATCCGGGACGCGTAATAGTTAGGCACCCCTTTGATCGCCGCCCGGACCATTTTATAACGGATCTCTTTATCCAGGACCTCTCCCGGCTTCTTATGGGGCGGATTGCCGGAAGGGATAAAGATAATCCGATCGAGCGCGAACTCTTTTTGGGCGGCCGCCGCCAAGGCCAAATGCCCGCGATGGATCGGGTTGAAGGTCCCGCCCATAATGCCGATCCTTGTCACTTTTGCCCTCACCCGCTTTATCACTTGCGATAACCTATTCTTTCCCGGCCCTCTCCCAAAGGGCGAGGGCAAGCTTTTCCTCTTTTTGACTTCCCCTCTCCCTCTGGGAGAGGGGTGGCGCGAAGCGCCGGGGTGAGGGTTATTATATTCTCACCTGTCCATGTCCCTCGATCACGTACTTGTAAGAGGTCAGCTCCTGCAATCCCATCGGCCCGCGGGCGTGGAGCTTCTGGGTGGAGATCCCGATCTCGGCGCCGAAACCGAACTCAAAGCCGTCGGTAAACCGGGTCGAGGCGTTGGTATAAACCGCCGCCGCGTCAACTTCGGCTCCGAACTTTTTCATCGCTTCCTGGTCTTTGGCGACTATCGTTTCGGAATGTCTGGTCCCGTATTTGTTGATATGAGCGATCGCCTCGTCGACCCCGGAAACCACCTTGATGGCTAAAATCAAAGCCAGGTATTCGGTCCCCCAGTCTTCTTCGGTCGCCGGTTTGATCTCCGGCAGTATCCGGCGCGCTTTGGCGCAGCCGCGCAGTTCAACGTGAGCCGCGTCCAAGCGGCTTTTGACCAACGGCAAAAACTGTTCGGCGATCGCCTCGTCGACCAACAGTGTCTCGATCGCGTTGCAGACCGAGGGCCGGGAAACTTTGGCGTTGAAAACGATCTCCAGCGCCATCTTCAGATCGGCGGTTTTTTCAACGTAAGCGTGGCAGTTCCCTTCGCCGGTCTCAATGACCGGAACGGTCGATTTTTGCACGACCGTTCGGATCAGGTTTTTACCGCCGCGCGGGATCAGGACATCAACATATTCGCGAGCCCGCATCAGCTCTTCCGCCGACTCCCGGCTGGTATCTTCGATCAGCTGAATCGCCCCTTCCGGGATGCCGGCTGAATAAGCGGCAGAGGCAATCAACCGGGTCAGTTCGATATTGGATTTGATCGCGTCGGAACCGCCGCGCAGGATCACCGCGTTCCCCGCTTTCAGGCAGAGGGCGGCGGAATCAACGGTCACGTTGGGCCTGGCTTCATAGATAATGCCAATCACGCCAAGCGGTACGCGGACTTTCCGGATCTTAAGGCCATTGGGACGCTTCCACTCACTGATAACCTCGCCTACCGGGTCTGGGAGCCCTCTGACAATGTTTAAACCGTCGGCCATCCCTTTGATCCGTTTTCCATCTAAGGCCAAACGGTCGAGAAGTGAACGGGAAAGGTCCTTCTTTTCGCCGGCTTCGAGGTCGATAGAATTAGCCTGGAGGATATATTCAGCGTTTTTTACTAGCGCTTCCCCCATTTTCTCGAGGGCGTAATTCTTTATTTTGGCCGGAGTAACGGCTAATTTTCGCGAGGCATTTCTGGCTTTTTGGCCGATATTTTCAAGTGACATTGGGTTATTATAACATAAAACAAGCGATAAGCTTAAAGCTTTAAGCTCAACGCGTTAAGCTGCTTTCTTAGTTAACGATCGTCAACTTGAACCGGCCAAGCAACCGGCCTTCATCCTTGGCAATGATCGTCCCAACATAGATCGCGTTCCCCGCCAGGTAGCCTTGATCGGCCTGACCATCCCAGGTAACTTTGTTTACCCCGGCAGAGCCCCCTTCTGTACCAGCGGCCATGATCAGGTGTTTGATCCTGGTCCCGTCAACCCCAATCAGGTAGATCTCGATATTGGCATCGGCCGACAAGCCGTATTGAATAGTAACGATCTTATTTCTCGGGATGCTGAACGGACTGGGATAAGTCAGCGGCGTGCCAACCAGTCGCAGCGGCCCGCCCATAACTTCAACGGTCGCGTAGCGGGACATCGCCATTTGCATCCCGCCCGATGCGGCGGTCTTACCGGAAACAACAAAGACATGCTTTCCATCACTTAATGGCTCGGCAACGGTATATTTAAGGCTTAACGATCTGATCGATTCCGTGGCCGCGGCCAGGGTCTTGTTTATCACGTGCGACGCTTCCATTTGGTACGATTTCGGACTGGACGATTCAGGATCGAGAACGATGGTGTAATCGCTGACGTTATCAGACAAAGTATGAGGCTCATTGACCGAAAGGTCGACTTTGATCGTCGGATTGGCCGGGACGACAAATGAATCGCCCTTGTCGACCAACGCCGGCTGATAAAGCCTGTTGCCGAACCAGAGTTTCATTCCCATATCGATCCCGCCGCTCGGCGGGCTGATCCCCCCGCCCAAGACCAATGTTAGGTCAGCCTGATCCCAGCCTAAGCCAGAGATCTTGATATCGGTCGGATTGGCGCCGTAGTTGTCCGGCCCCTTATCGGTCGCGACCTTATAAGTTTTGCCGACCGTTAAGACCGCCGGCCAGATCGACAAAGCGTTGGCCATGTATTTATTGCCGACGATCAGGGTCGTCACATAATTACCGGCGTTCAATTCGGTCTCGTTCTCGAAGAAATAAACGGTCCGGCCGTCGGCTTTAACATCGGCCCCCGCCCCGGTCTTGGTGTCAGTACAGTTGCCGACCGCCCAGTAACCAGGGGTCATGAACTTCAACTGGGCGCTCGGCGTCGCCACCTGCGCGAACGCGGTTGAAGCAAAGGCCAAGATTCCGATTATTAAAGCTGTTCTCTTCATATTTATTCTACTTGCTGATCGTCACGCTCGCATCCGCTCCGACCGAGATGTAAAGGGCGCTTCCCGCCACCGGCGCGCTGTTCAGGTCAAAGCCCGGGGTCTGGAAGGTTACGTTGCCCGAACCGTCAAAGGTCGCTCCGCCTAACTTCTGGCCGGTCGCGTCCCAAACCGAGATCGCGGTCACGCCGCCGATCGCGGTCACGAGTTTCTGCAAGGTATCGGCCGCCGTCACCGCTCCGCCGTTGACTGAAACATTAACCGTCCCGCCAACCGGGAGTCCGATCCCGTTGATCCCCGCCTTCAGAGCGTAGGTAACGGATCCGCCGCCGCCAAGGCCAATGCCGCCGGCCAAGGTCGTCCAATCTTTGGTCGCGCTCCAGGGACCGGCGCCATACCAGTTTTTGGCTTTGACTTTAAAATGATACGTTCCGGCATCAAAGGCCTTCGTAGTTTTTGGATCCACATCCGGCAAGCTGAAACTGCCGCTGGAAACACTCGCGACCCGATTGACATCGGTATCAGACGGTTCGGTTTCCGGGTCAACCCAATACTTAACATCATAGCCGGTCGCTTCTATCTTCGGGCTCCCTTCGCTGTATGTAAAAGCAATGGAAAGCTTCAGGATCACACTGGACGTATAGCCGACCCGTTGATTTGATTCCGACCCACCGGTAATAACCGGAGCGTTAACCGGCTTATCGGCCAGATAATCGGTCTTAAACTTCACTACATTGTACTGATTAGCCGGTTGGGCGCCGGAAGCGGCCGCCATGCCGGCTGACTTGCCGTATTTGCTTCCTTGCGTTCTGGGAGCGCCGTCCCAGCTTCGAATATAAACCGCGCCGCCGTTCTGGTCCATTTTATCGTATTGATGCGTCGTGCCGAAAGTCGTGTAATTCGGCGTGATTCGGCCGGTCGTTGAGTTCGGAGCGGGAATGCTGCCGGCAAAGAATTCGACGTTAGCGGCATCAACATTAGCGCCGTTATAATTAGGATTAAGAGTGCCGCTCCAGGCGTCTAAACCGTTGAAAGGTATTTTCATGATAATACCAGCGCCAAATGCCTGACTTGAGAGAATCAGCGCAAGGCCGAACATCATCACCAACCTTTTTCTAGTTTTACTCATATCCATCATCCTCCTTAGAATTTTAGCACCCATGGTGTTTTCGCGTTACCGACAGGGACGTAATAGAACTTACCGTTAGCCAAATTGAAAGTCGCAACCGACAGATTGTTCCAGTTGCCGCTGACAAAGGTAGTCAGGGCAAAGGTCTGTCCGGCAGAATCCCACTGGTGAAGCTGATCGCCTTCAGTCGGGATGATCCCGGCGTCAGGCGCGGTCTTTCGTAATGGATAAGGATAACCGGTTAAGTTATATTGATCACCAAAGTTAACGGCCGTTCCAGTCGCGAAACCACCGGCGTTCCCAACCAACGTCAGGTACTCCGCTCTGGGAGTGCCGCCCTTAACAAGGTAGGCAAAGATCCCTTCAATCGTCTGGAAGGTATGGGTCGGCCAGCCGGTGGTCTTGGTCAATAGTTTATACCCCTGGGTCGGGTAATCCCAATAATGGATCTGATCACCGGTCGCCATCTGGTTGCCGATTATATTCGTTAAACTGTAATCAACCGTCCGGAATGGATAACAGATCGCGTTGTATTCATCTAAAAGTAAAACGTTAGCTTTGCCAACCGCCGGAGCGTTAGTAAAGACTGTTAGATCATCGGGCACGCCGCCAGTGACATTGCCGCCATAGCCTTTGTAATAAACTTCGGCGCTGCTGCTGGAATCGACTTTCGCGACCTGCCCGTTGTGAGTTAGCGTATAAGTCACCGTATCAACCGTAAAAGTGCCGAAATGCGGCGGGTACCCGCCAACTAAAGCATTGCCATCAAAAACCTCATACCAGACCTTCGGCATATAATCTTTGCTGTATTGACCAGTTCCATTGCCGGTCATAACATAGATCTTAGGGTTAGTGCCGCCAAATTTAGTCGGGTCCCAAGTTACAGTTATGTTGGAACCCGGCGTATCGCCCGCTCTGATAATCGTCAACCCGGAAGTCTCGCCGGTTGGGTTAAGTCCCTGGCCTTCAACCAGCGAGGTAAAGAGAGCGGTCAAATTCAAGTAACCGTTATTAATATCTGTCGCGGTTATAGTTAAGTCTTTCTCGTTAATCCCCCAACTCCGCTTTACTCCCCCGACCGTGAACTCTTTCTTGGCAACGCCAAAATAGTAATTTGTCGCGGAGAGCGGCAGGAGCCCCAGGTCTTCCAGGGCGTTAAGCGAAAAGTTTCCACTGGCATCGGAACTGGCAACGGCATAGGCAACGCTCGGAATAAACCCGGCGCTGGGTGACTTATAGAAATAGACCTTGAAGCCGTCTAAAGTCGGCGGCAACGAATTGACGTCCTTCTGCAGTGTGCCATTAACCCAAAAGCCAACCGGATACGGCGCCGGCTCCTGGGCGGCGAAGACCGCCAGCGGCAGGAGAGCCGCCAACAGCAGAGAGAGCAGTATATTCTTAGCCAACTTTGTCATTCCTAATTCCTTATTTTGCCGTCCCCGTCAAATTATACTGTTTAGTCCCATCGACATTGACCGTAACCTGATAGGATCGCCCCTTAACCAGCGAAGCATCGGTAATCGCGGCTAAATTGGCGGCCCCGGTAAACTTGGTCGCGGCGTCAATATTCCCGGCATTATAAACGATACCGGTCAAACCAACATGGGTCTGGGTCGTTTCATCGTACCAGCCAAACACGGTCACCGCGTCAGCCCCATAGGTCGTATTTATCCCTTTGATCAGGCTGCTAACCGTCGTAATGGCTAAGGCGTTGCCATCGGTTACGCCGCTGGCAAAATCAAACGGAATTGAAATCGTATTGACCCCTGTTTTGCCAATCGGCTTGTTTAAATTGTAAATAATCGTGATTGGCCCGCCGCCAACAGCCGTAACCGTTGAAAAGAGAACTTCCGCCGACCATCGCGCGGCGAAGGTGCCCCCCTTCTCCGTTGTTTGAGCATTGTAGGCATAAGCTTTAAGACTGTAGTTTTGACCGGCGACTAATTTTTCCGGATTAAGCTGAAAAGTGACTTTCCCTGGGGCGCCGGCAAGATCCCCTTCAGTAAGGATCACGGGGTTTCCGGCTAATGTGACCTGATAATGATAACCGGTCGCTCCATAATAACTCGGCGCATAATTGCCGGTAAAGGGGGCTTCCGCTTTAATTTCAAGCGTGGCGGTAACAATCGGCTTGATCGCCAAAGTAAAACCAATTTGCTGGGCTAAGCCCGTCGGCGGCGGCGGGGTGTCGATGATGGTTTGCAACCAAGTGTTAACCGGAATATCAACCGGTTCCCCCATCGCGGTGTAACCAGCCGATAAACTGATCGTTCGGTCCTTGGCGCCACCCGGAGCGCTGGCATCACTAGCCGTCAGCTTCAAGGTCGCCGATCCGGCATTAGCGTCATTGGCAACAGTAAAAGGACCGGACGGAGTAATTTTACCGGTTGTAAGCGCGCGCGTTTCGGTAAAAGGAGTAGAAGAATCGGAAAAAAGAGCCGTTCCACCATTAGCGGGAGTCCCCGGAACAAGATTAACGGTGTTAGTCACGATCGAGAAAAGTCGAGCTTCGGCCGGAACGCAAAACAGCCCAAGCATTAAGATCGCCACCACCCAACTAAATATTTTTTTTCTTTTCATCTTATTCACTCCTTTTAATTATAACCCTGAACTGAAGGCGTTAGATTCCAGTTAAGCGGAGCGGCCGTTTTGGAACGATAATATAACGGCGTCGCATTAATCACATCAACACCGGTCACGCCAGGCTGCGGCATCCAGGAGCCGCTCGTTGACAAGTATGAACAAGTATTGAAGCCATTGTTCAGCCGGCCATAGATCCGGTCGGCCTGCTCCCAATTATCACTCTTGGTCCCAACGGTCAGGCCGATCGTATTAATATCCATTTGTCTTGGATACGGAAAACCAACAACATTCCAATTTTGCGTAATTGAATACGCGCTCGCCGAGTTAAGCGGCTTAACATTGCCGACGATAGCGAAGACTTTGTCGGTATCAGTTGATTTAGTCAGTAGATACAATCCCTGTTGAGGGTCGCTAATCGCCGCGTTCGCGCCGGGGACCGCCGCCCAAGTAGTTCCATCATAGTAACTAACCCGGTTCCAGCCACTATTTTCGAAGCTGAAGATTCGAACGGAAGTCGCCGGCTCTGACCCAGGCGTATATTGCCCTTGCTTGCCCAGGACCAGGTTGGGATCGCCCGGCAAAGCCAGGAACGGAGAGTTAAATAAAGTCCATTTTTTACTGCCGGCAACGGCCACATTAACTTTACCCACCGCCGGCGAAGTCGTAAAGACGCCGCCTGCGGCCACAGCTTTATAATAAACTTCAGCATAACCAGCGCCAACCTGCTTCAGGTGAACAATAGAATTAGCTCCAGCGGTAAACTCACTAGCAAACGCGGCCATTACCGCGCCGCCTTCATAAACCTTCTGCCAATTGGTTTGAACATCGGTGTAGACACCAGCTCCAGCACCAGTCAGCATCCAAATTGTCGGGTTAGCAAGTTTAAGAGGATCCCAGCTAATCGTCACGGAATCATTCACATTATCGCCGTCACGCTTGATATATAGTCCGGTATCAACAATGCCCCCGCTCTTCAAAGCAAAGTTCGCCCAGGAGACCTTGGTCGGCTTAACCGTCAAACCAGTGACCGTCCCGGTATCATAACCGGTCGCCGAAGCGGCCACATTATGAACTGAACTCGTGTCGAATGTTTCGCTGAACATGTAAGTGCCGTCGTTCGCGGTCGCGGCCTTCGCGCCAACCGGAGTTTCGGCCAGGTTAGCTCCGCCTATCATTTTCTTGGTCGCTTCATCAGAGACAAACCCAGCAATCTGCCCGCCGCTGAAATCATTCGGCCCGCCATTTAATACCAGCTCTAATTCAACGTCAATATATCCTTTGTCCCAATTGACCGACGATATTTCGGAGGTCCCGTAGTTCAGGGGATCGGCACCGCCCCATTTTCTAACGACCGACATAATGAAGACCGGCTTGCCGCCGACTTCCAGCCAGTTGTCATTATTATGGTAATACTTGAGCTCATAAACATTGAACCGGAAGGCCCCGGTCACGGCATCAACCGGAACCCGGAGATAACCAGTTCCGTAATTCTGGGCATAGACGTACAAGTCGCGCCCGCCAAGCTTACCGGGATTATTTACAACCCCGTTAACCCAGTAGAATGGCATGGTCGGCGCCTGGGGGTCGGCCGCGAAGCCGACGCCGGCGATTATTGCCACTCCAATTACAGCTAGTATTAACTTTTTAAACAATTTAACTCCTCTTCAACCCTAATTCTTAATAATGATCGTCGTCTTACTATTCGCCGGCCACAAATTGGTCGCCGGATCTTTACCCAGATAAACCTGATAACCAACGCCGGCCTCCAACTTAAGAGCCTGCAGGGCCGCCTTAGCCGCGCCGTCCGGATCGTTAGCCGGAATCAACACGCCGGCGTCAAGTTGGCCGGTCCGATCCCACTTGCCGAAAGTTGAGATGAACATTTTCCCGGTATTGTTACCCGCGACATTATTCACTATTTTGATCAGGTCATAAGCGGTCGCGATCGTCCCCAAGCCTACACCGTCAACAGTGGTCGCGGACCAGTTCCCGGTTGAAGAATTGGGGGGCATCGGCATGGCAAAGAAATTGAAGCCGGAGCTATTGGTCACCACTTCAAAGGTCAAAGGATAAGTTTGCGCGCCACCCTGGATCCCGGAATAAGCATAATCATAAGGATCGCTCCATTTATCGCCGAAGCTGTTTCCGTGCATCACCCGAAAAGTGTAGATTTTACCCGGCGTTAATGAACCATCCGGCAAGTCCAACGTTTTGCTCGCCAAGTCACCGGGTTTGGTCTGGGTGTTAGGG
The DNA here is from genome assembly GCA_041661965.1 of Candidatus Margulisiibacteriota bacterium. Classification (NCBI taxonomy): domain Bacteria; kingdom Bacillati; phylum Candidatus Margulisiibacteriota; species Candidatus Margulisiibacteriota bacterium. Next base: position 557,374 of record JBAZTH010000002.1, on the reverse strand, counting down.
GTATTCTTTTCCGTGTATTCCCAGGTTTGCTTGGTGATCTCGCGAACACCTTCCGCCGGCTTCGGCGCCGGCTGAACCGAGTAGACCTTGACCGTCCCGGCAGTAGAATTGGTTTGAACCTTCAAGGTAACAGTGCTGTCAAACTGCGTGATCAACGGAACGAACGGCACATCAGCCTGATAAGTCGTGCTCAATTGAACATTCAGTTTGGCCGGTGGATTGGGCGGCGCGGGAACCGCAATGGGCTGGCTGTTGTAAAACGCCCCTTGCGCCGGCGTGGCGGTGTTCCAAACCCTGACAAAATAACTGCCGGAAGGGACCTTGTAATAGTAATCAAATTCGCCGGCCTGCGTTATCCCTAGATTTTCATTGTCTTTGCCGACGGTGGTGTTGTCGGCCGTCAATAATGAGTTGCCGGTGGCCAAAAACCCCAGATTATTTTTGTCGGGCGCCGTGACCGCGCCGGAAACCAATTGCACCAAACTCCCCACCGCAAGAGCTGTTCCAGCTTTATCGGTCACGCTGTAGCCGGGGTTAGCAACGTCGGTCCAGGTCGTAAAAGTAACACCGTTATCGGCCGCAAAAGCAAGTCCGGCGGTCAGCGTTATTGCGAGCAATATTACTCCTGCCCTAAATTTTTGTTTCCCCTTTTTCATTTTAAATAACCTCCTATTTTACTTCAACAAGGGATCAAAATCCCACTGCAACGCGTTGCTGGCTCCCATCGATCGGTTATACCAGAATCCGCCGGCGGCGTTAAAATCAAAAACCGTCGTTCCCAGCCAGGCGTTTCCTTGCCTGGTCATCTTCAAAAGATTATTGTTATAGATTTCGTCGCCGGAATTATTGGCATCGCCGCCAAAGGCGTTGGTAAAGCCGGCTTTGCCAATGACGCGGGTCACGCAGGAACTGTTGCCGATCCGCAGGTAACCTTTCGGCACGGTATAAGCCACTTTTTGCGTCGGCACATCACCGACAAAAGTCATTTTCTTAGCCGCCCCGACTAGGTTAACATAGAACCCTTCGCCAAGAGAAATTGCCATTGCTTTGTTCCAAGTATTGTTGGAATAGATCGCTTTATCTAATTGCGCCGTATAAACTTCGTCGCCGGTCGGATTATTGGCGGTTAATTGATTGCCTATGACTTGGGAAACATCGCTCCCACCCTGGAAAATAGTCGGTTCCGCAACTAGGTTCCAGCCGGCAGCTAAGTCAACGTTGAACTTGCCGACCGCCCAGGCTGATTCCAGGATTGAAGCGCCGTTATAAACGTCATCTTTGACCTTGTCTTTCCACATTGCCTTGTAATAATATTCGGTCGCTCCGCCGCCGACCTGTTGAGTGTGCAAGTAATCTTTGCCATTTACATTTTTTACCAAACTTGAAGTTATATCTACCCAATCTGTTTTCGCGTTATCGAAGGCTCCGCCACCGGCTGCTTTATTTAGCCCAAAGATCTTTGGCGGTTTTTGGTCGGCCGTTAACTCATCATCGTTCCAGGTCAATTTAATATCGTTGCCTGACCGGGCAATAAACAATTGGACCGCGCCGGGGAGGGGGAGGACCGGTCCCTGATCGTATTCAAGGGTAAAGTCAACAACTTCAAAGCCGTTGCCGGTTATTTTGACCTCTTTGGGGTTGGCGCCGTACTTATCAATAGGGTCTTTCGCGACCGCGGCATAATAGGTCGCCGTCGGATCGATTGGCAAAGCGGCGTGGTTATACATGTTGAGCATATACGAAGCGGAACCTTTGACCAGGTCACCGACGACGTTATAAGGCACGGCGGAAACATACGCACCCGGCAAAACCTTGTAAAATACGACGGTCCTGTTGGTCAACAGCTGCGATGCGGCGGGGGTGGTGGAATGCATCGTCAAGGTTCCTCTCAACCAGTACATGGCATTGAAGACCGGCGGCGGTTCAACGGCAAAGACAGGTATCGCCGCCGCGATCGTCAACAATATCAGTATTAAGCTAAGTTTCTTCACTGCTCTCCTAAATTATTTCCCGGTTTCCCTAGTCATCTTAAAGTTAACAACGCTCGGCGAAACACTTACTTGATAAACGATGTTTTTCAAGGTTTCCGTCCCGTTCCCGGCCGTCCCCGTTGACCCGGTCCAGACGCCGCCGGCGATCGTGTACCCTTCCATCCTCTGGGTATTGTTCACGTTGTTATTCCACCAGCCGATCGATTTAACAGCGGCCCCGCCGGAAAAAGTATTGATCGCGTCGACCAATCCTTTGACCGTCTTGTTGGTCATTTCAGTGCTGGTCAGGGTCTCGCCCTGCTGGGTATAAAAAATCGTCTTGGTCGGATCAAGCGTAAACTCAAACTGGTTAACCCCCAGGTCAGCGGTCTTAACAAGATTTAAAATCATTAATTCTCCGGCTGCGCCGGTTGTTTGGCCGCCCAAAACCACGACTTGAAAAGGAACCGCGTCACCGGCCGTAGTTCCGAAGTAATTTACCGCAACTGCTCTGGCATAATAAGTCGCAGTCGTATCGCTGAAAAAGGCTTTATTCGGATCATTTGTTTTGTCTAAAGTATATGACGTCCCATCTAATTCGATGCCGTAAGGCGGCTTTGTGCCAAAGTTAGGGTCACCTTTATTGATCTGCAAGATATATGGCTTGCTGGTACCGTCCCCTTTGACCTGGACATTGCCTAACCCTCCGGTTGTCCCATCGCTAAAAGAAAAGCTGATCTGAGAAACTTTTACTTCAACCCCTACTGGATGAAGATCCTTCTGGGTTGATTCGATCTGTTTTATTGAATTGATCGCCGGTTTGTAGGGAGCGGCCGCCCGATAAAGAGTAAAGCTGGAGAATGACAGATCATTCGGTACCGGGTTTCCTGAAGTCCAGAAGGATTGCGCAGGTGAGTTGCCGTAATAATTACCGTCCGCTGTCCAATATCTTAAGTAATAATTTGTCGAGACCGGATGATCCAACTGATTCTTAAAAGCAAAGCCGCCGGCCCCCGCGCTATAGCCGGGAAAATCGCCAACCGTACCCTTGATATCCTTCCCAAGCAGGGCCGGGTTCGCCGGGTCTTTAAATATTGCGTAGGTATCGCCCGCAGAAAAGGCCGGAGTAGTTGTATTAGCCTTAGCGGTCGGGGGGTTGCTTGGCGACCCTTTGATGAACTGAACAAAACCGGAACTTGCCGGGATAACGGTTGTATCATAATTTTTCATGGTCGAATTCGGCACGGTGACTCCAACGTTTTGCAGATCGGCATAGGCACTGCCGGCCAATACGACCCCGACTAAAAATATCACCAGCCTGTATTTTCCGGTTATCATTGTTTTCCCCCCTTGCTCATTCATTTATTGATAGGTCCTCTTCCAATTGATCGTCTTACCGACGCCCTTTATCGAATAATAGTACCCGTTCGGCAGCGCGAAACTAAAGTCGGCCGCAACGCTGGGATTCGCCGACAAATACCACTTCCCATCGGTCTTGAGGAACGCGTTCTTCATTCCCCACGAAGCTGGATCGTTCTTGTAATAGATCTCATCGGCAGTCATGGGATTAACCGTCGCTGTCGTATTGGCGACGTTAAATAAACCTAAGCTATCAAGCGTTTTACCTACCGGGTAAACAATCCCGATCGCGTTAAAGCCTGTCGACATGGTCAGATCTTGATCGGCCTGGCTGACGGCGCCGACCGCGGTTATAACTATATCTTTTGTCTTCAAATTGACCAGATATCCATTGGCCCGACTTATGGTGTAACTGACCGGCGCAGTGACGGCGGCGGAAAGATAAAACTTGCCGTCACTCTTCTGGAAAGCGTTTGTCATCCCCCAGGAATTAGCGCTATTCTTATAATAAACTTCATCGGCAACCATGGGGTTATCGTTCATGACCAGCTGTTGGCCAAAAACATTTTCCAATGAATCTTCGCCGGTATTGTATTTAAAGGCCAGAGAAAGCAAATTGAATCCTTTCTTGGCGCTCATATTCACCTTCCCGACCGCCGGAGCGACCTGATAACATGGCTTACCGTTATACAGCGGGTCGGGGTCCTGACAGGGAGTCATTGGAGTAACCCCAGCTTGGAGGCCAATGTAGTAAGCTTCGGAATAATTAGGCCAGGCGTCCTGGGCGTCACCAACTTGCGTATTATGCCGAAGTTGACCAGGTCCCAAGGCTGAAAATTGATCGTCAAATCCGGGGTCAGTAAATATTTTCCAGGCAGTCGGATCGGTCTTTTGGAATTTGCCGCTCACCGCCCCGGTCCCCGGCAAAACGTAGATTTGCGCCCCCGGCGCTTTGGCCGCGTCCCAGCTGATCTTGATGTTTTGTCCGTCTCTGGCAATGGTAAGAGGGACCGTCCCCCAGGGAGCGGTATCAATCTTGGTCCCACCGCCAAACAACCCAAAGAGGCCGGGGATAAGAGTGTAGCCGCTGCCGCTCATTGGCTGGGCCAAACCATCCCCTTTGGAGTCCATTAAAGTATAACCATCTCCCTGCAGGGTCTGTCCGCCGGAATTAATTACGTCATACAACGTATAGCCATTTCCGGTCAACGGATTGGCCCACGCGCCCGTTGATAGTAAAACCAAGACCAATATATTTTGTATACGTTTTTGCATTTTTATTGCAAGAGCAATTTCCTTAACCGACTTTTGCTTCCAATCTATCCAACCGCCGATCCTGTTCCCGGTCTTTACCGATCGCCAGCGTCCGGTCTTCCCGCGCTTTGACCAATTCATCCATAACTTTATCTAAAGCGGTTATGACCTCTGATTGAAAACCATCTTGTTTCGCTTCAAGCCTGGCCAGATCTTCTTTGGTCGCGAAGACCTCTTTTAACTTTTCAACATCTTTATCCGTTATGGTCATCCTAATCACCCTAATTGCCTATATCCTAATTACCTAGTCCCCTCTACTGCAGAGTCACCAGGACTAAAAGTTTTCCTTTTTGTCCCGCCGTCATTCCTTTGAGTGCTTTGCCGATGATCGTTCCAGCCTGCGGATTGGCCGGTGCCTTCATGGCGTAGCCCGGATTGGCAGAGCTGACCAAAAGGTCTCCCGGCTCGATCGCGCCGCTGGTCGCGTCAACCTTAACGTCATAACGGCCGGTATAGACGATCGGCTTCCCGTCTTTTAGCTCTTCGTTCATCGTCAACCCGCCTTCAGTTCCTCGGTAAACCCCGGCAACCTTGGTCGAATTGGCGACATTACAAACCGCCATTTGGTCGCTTCCGGCAATCATCATGACGTCGCCGTCTTCGGCCGCGCCGGAAACATTGTGCTTTTCGTTAAGGTCGCCGGCTGTAATGGCCGTGTTCGTCCCGTAATACTTCCAGGCGTAAACCCTGCGCCATTTCAAGCTCGACGTTCCCAGATAATAACCGGTTGTATCATCAGTCGAAGTAACCGCCGGATAAACATTGCCGTTAAAAGTCGACCCTTGTTTAAACTTCAACATGGCCGGAAAATTAAGGGTCATTCCCATAAATAATATTGATCTGGCCGCTTGATATTCCATCCAATTCGAAAGGTTCTCGGTTGAATTGGAGAAAGTCACTTTCGACAGGCTTATCGTCCCGGTCGTGATCTTGGAAGCGTCAAGGTTGGGGATCGCAGTCGTCGACAGAGTCCCGCTGGTGATCTTGGAGGCGTCAAGGGCGGGGATATCGGTCGCCATCAACGAGCTCTTATAGGCGAGCGAACCCAAAGCCGGCTTATTGGCAATATCCGCGGAATTGTAATCAACCGCGTTCTTAGTCGCCAGCGTTCCTAAGCCGGAGATTTTAGATGTCGGCAAAGTTCCGTCCATATCACCCAGCGGCGCCCGGAAAGCGCTGATCTTATGCCAGCTCCCCCCCTGCATATCCATATACATTCCGGTTTCACCCAACACTCCGGAGTTAACAAAGGCCAGCGCGCCGCTCCCGATCGAAGCCGGCAGGGCGGCAACAGAAGCAACCGTCTTAAACGCGCTTGCTCCGGCAATCGCTCCGGCGGCTAACTTAGCGCCGGAGATCGCGCCATCAGCCAATTGACTGCTGACCAACTGGCCTGATACTTTGCTGGCGCTGACACCAGAAATCTGGCTGTCGGTAAACTGACCTGATACTTTGCTGGCGCTTAGGCCGGAGATATCGGCATCGGAAACTGCATCTTTATAAGCCAGGCTTTTTAGTCCATTGCCGGTGATCGCCGAAACCAAGCCGCTGATTTTCCCTGTGCTAATGCCGGCGCCGGTCGCGATGTCCGCATTAGAGATCGCCCCATCGACGATTTTGTCGGAAGTGACGGAATTGGCCGCCAACTTCGGACTAGTAACGGAGTTGTCGGCCAGCGCCAACCCGGCGACTTCGGTTTTTAAAGCGTATTGTGTAAGGGTCGTCTTAGAAGCAAAAGCATTATTTATTCCGGACAGTAAAGGATTAGTGGCTTCAGTTAACGGGTTTCCAAGAGCGTCAATTACAGGATTAACAACTTCTTGCTGCCAATTAAGCATTTCATTGAAACCCCAATCTGGTTCATGCGGAGGGATCGGAGGCCAAGGGCCCGTGGTTTCTTCCCCCCAACCACTGGGGGGATACAAAGGCTTATTGCCCACGCTAGCGTAAAGATCAGCGGAAGGGCTTTTCTTTACGTCTTCCCCATTCAATCCTTTATCTTGACAGTAATACCAACGATGCTCGTCCGGACTCGTCCCCGACGCATCAAATAAATTCATTTCCGAGTTTGTAGGCAGCTTCGTAATAGCGTCATACCATGAAGTTGATTTGATCATGTACTCAACACTTTTCCCGGTTAATCGCATCGTCCAATTATATCCTGTCGTCCCTGCTTGATCCCCTGTCGTTCCGTCATTCATATAATAATCGACATTGGCATTATTTTCGTAATCATAACCGTCAAGCTCGCCAATCTGGACCCATTGATTTTTTTTGCCGACAAACGAGCTCGGCGCGACTAAAAACGAAACATTTTCCGCTTGAGGAGCATGGTTGAACGGCGGCGGGACCGCCGAAACAGGGTTTACTGAATTAACTATCACGTAAGAGATAACGGCGTTGTTATTCGTCACTTTAACCTTAAAATAACCATTCCCAACTTCCGTTAAAACCGCTTTTTCATCGGTTTTCGGGGTTATTAAAACGATGGAATCTGTTTTTACGTTGTCGTTGTTGATCTTTAGTTGAAACCAGCTTGATTTCGCGTTATAACCGGTCCCCCATAGGACATCTACGTTGTCCAAGATTATCCAACCGGCCAGCATGTTCTTTTTGGGAACCTCAACCGTTCTGATATTCCAATTATCAACAATAGTTAATGTCCCGCTCAAATTAACAACGTCAGTTTCCATATTAATATAACCGCCGTGGTGATTTTTAGCCGTTATCGCGTAAGGAGCGGCCGAAAGAGGCTGTCTCGGAGTTAATGTCGCGAGGGTTTGGGTGTACGTTGCGTTCAGAATTGAAACTTCAACGTAATATGGTTTATCAAAGCTTAACTGTGAAAGCGGTTGATTTGGAGAATTTAAATTGTTTCCGCCGACTCTTTTACTGAAAAATCCCTTGTCGTCTATGGCGACTAAAGCATTCGGACTGGTCCAAAGAAGATTGCCGACTGTCGCACCGTCATAAATTCGAACCCTCAACGCATAATCGCCGGCCGCAACAGGCGCCCCATCTTTCAAGAAAACGCCTTGGATATTAATGTACTCGGGAATTTCCGCTTGCGCCGGAGCGATCAGTAAGCAGGCCAAAAGCGCCAGCAAAACGTAATTGATCCTCATAAAGACACTTCGAATATTTTTCATTTTTTTCCTCCTTGAATCATTTTCGCCCCGACCCCGACTTAAAATCACGCGTGCACCGGCAGTTTGACATGCGCGTCCAGCGTCCGTTCAATCTTCCAGACTTTTTCCTTAACCTCGCCCAGGGCTTTCTTAACTTCATCAATCCGACCGCCCAAATCTTTGGCAACCCACTTTAGGGCAGAATTATTCGCTTCTATCTTCTCGTTCAGTTCCTGTTTCATTTGCGCCATTTCGGAGCGGAAAACCTTCTGCCCCTCGGCAACCGTTTTAACATCGGCGCCGACTTTTTCAATTAAGACCGCTATTTGATTTAGAGTTATTTCAACCATTTAATAGCTCTCCCAGTTGAGCAGATCTTTGTTTAAAAGATCCAACACAACTTTGGTCCGATTGAGCATCTCCACCGTTTCAGCGCGGGTCAGCTGTTTGTTCGGCTCAAAGCCCCGGCCTTTAAGGTATTCCAGGAGGCCGGCATTATAGGCGCCGGAGATCCGCTGGGCCGCCCAGTGATTGACTTTAATATCGGGGAACTGGTTCAGGTAAACGTCTTCCTGGATCCCGGCGAAGCGGGCGATCATCAAGAGCCCTTCAGCCCGGGTAATCTTCCCGTTCGGCTTGAAAAGGTTCCCCGGGTAGCCCAGGACAACCCCTTTCTTGGCCGCTGCGGCAATGAACGGCGCCGCCCAATGTTTGGCGGAAACATCTTTGAACGCCGCCTTCGAGGCATCTTGCGTCGGGACCCCGATCAGCGCTTTGATAAGCAGGGAGCACATTTCGGCGCGGGTAATGTTCCCCTCCGGCCGGAAAGTCCCATCCGGATAGCCGGTGATCACGCCGGCCATCGCCAGCATTGAGGTCGGTTTATCAACCCAATAACCAATCGGCACATCCGGGAAGGTAATGAGCCGGAGGAGCCGCGGCCGTTTCCCGAAGATAAAATTCTTTTCCGACCACGATTCAAGCGAAATGGCGTTCTTGCCGATCGAAAGATCGTACGTCGTGGCAAAAGCCCCCTTTAGCGTAAATTTAACCGGCACCCCGTTGGCCCGCAGGCTCTTGACCCGATAATCGACGACCTCGCCCGAAACCGGGACCTGACCGGCAAAGGTAATCGTCTTGTCCGCCGGCGAATAGAGTTTGAAAGCCTCCTTCGGCAGTTCGATCTTCACCGGCTGGAAGGAGTATGACAACGAGAAGAAACTATTATCAATGTTAGGCGCGCCGGCAAAAGTATGGTAAGCATAATCAAAACGGAAACCGCCGTAATAAAGTCCGACACCGTAGGCCATGTCGGAAACGGTGGTCAACCCGCCGTTCCCATCGCCAGCCGAATCCTGATCGATACCGGCGCGCAACCCGATATATTCCAGCGGCCGCCACTCCGCCCCAAGGTGAAGGAGGCCCGGGTAACCGGTCATGGTCGGGTGCAGTTCAAAATCACCGAGAAGCTTCAATTGATGCTCGCCGATCCTATAAAGGCTGTCCTCTTTACCAAGCAGGTTAAAACTGGAACCAAGAAAAAGGATCGCCGGATATGATTCAGTGTGGCCGGAAGCGTAAACTAATTTGCCCCCCATACTGGACGGCAAGATATTGGAAGCGGTCAACCCGATCTTCAGCCATTTCTGCGGCTTGGCGGTGATACCAAGATCAAGCTCATAGCCGCTGGCATCGCCGTTGACGATGCTGTCGCCGAAAAGGGCGGCTTTGAATAGCTTGACGCTGGCGCCGATCGAGAGCTTATCGGCGAACGGTACTTTGTCCAGGCGCAGATAACCCATCTTCTTCAACTCGTTGGCGTAGGAAATGACCAAAGCGTTGTTGTAGTTCCCCATGACCGGCTGGGAAGAATCGACAACGTAAATCGGATCATCGGGATCGGAGGCCGCTTCAATGGTCGTGGCAAAAGCGCCGCCGATCGAAGTCCCGGCAAAACCGAAACCGATCACCCCGTAATCGGTCGCGTACAAGCCGGAAGCCGAGAGATAAGTATATTCGTCGAGAAATTTCCCGGACATGGAAGACAACTGCCAGCCTTCCAGGCCCGCCATACCGGCCGGATTGGAGTACATGGCGCCGGCGTCATCAGATAAACCAATATAAGCCTTCCCCAACCCAAGCACTCTGGCATTAGGAATATAACGGGTCGGGTCCTGGGCAACGTATTGCGCCAGGGCGATCCCCGCGAACATTACAATCATTATTAGAGCTAAAACTCTCTTCATTGAACTACCAATCCTTAAGGGACATGATGCTGAAGCATCGAACCAGGGATCAACAACATCGACGATGTCGTCAATTTTTTCCCGGTCGCCGGGTCAAAGAAATAAGCTTTGGCAATCTGCGCCCCTTTATCATGACGCAAGTCGGAAACACTTGCCGTCAATCTCACCCGGTCGGCGCGGGTACTGACATCCATTATCCCCATACCGGACACCCTTAAAAGGGAGTGAGTCTTGCGATAAAGGACCTGCCCGGTAACCCCGCTAACAATTATCCACTCGATCCTCGGCGGCAAGGTCCCGTTCCTGGTCCAAACGGTGGCGTAGAAATTGCCGCTGCCGTCGATCTCGATCGGAGTGGTGATCGCCCTGGTCTCTTCAACCGCGGTTGAACCGCCGCTCGATTCCGTGTAAAGATCGTAGCGAATAATGCCAACGTGAGCATTGTCGTCTTCGGCATAAAAGAAGACCGTTACCGCTCGGCCGTCGGTGGGCAAATTAGCGTTAAATCTGAAACCGGAAACCGTCGCCCTGGTCGGCGGAAAAACGGTCGAATCGATCGTAATATTATCGGCGGAAACATCTTCGATCACGGTCACCGTGTCGGTCCCGTCATTATATCTGGCGACGACCTTGCACTTGATCTTGGCCAGGCTCAATTGATTTCCAACCGAGGTGTTTATCTCAAAGCCGATGAGCGGATTGCTCGTTATCGTCGTCGCCGGCAGGGATGAAGACAAAGCTTCCGGATAAATATTACCGTTAATGTTAACCCTGGATATCGTGACGTCGGCCGTTCTGGCCACAACGTTCAGGGCGTTAAGCTCACGGGTCGCGGTCGAATCGGGATTAGCGACCAAAAGATCCCTCGCGCCCGTTTCGGAGCTGGGATCGATAAATACATTAAGAATAATGCGGCTGGAGCTCTCAAAAGTCGTGGAACGGACATCGACATTAAAATCAAAGGCGGTCTCTCCCGGTTTAATAAAAGCCGATTGCAGCGGGTTCGTCCCCGGAGCGCTCGGCAGAAAATCAACACCGGTAACTTCCATCGTGCCGATCCAGCCTTGGTATTGGGTGCTGGGGTTCAACGCGGTAATACTGGGAGAGCGTAAGCGATAGATCATTCCGCCGTCGCCGCACATGTAAGCGTAAACCCCGGCCAATTCCCCCGGATAAACAAGCCGGACAAAAATATCCTGAACATTGGTCGAAGGAGAAAGATCGTATATCCCCCAATTGGTCCCGCCGTTGGTCGTGTAAGCAATAGCCCCGCCATCTCCGGCGATCCAGCCGAAATCCTTAGTAATAAAATAAACGGAGTTCAAGGAACCGCTGGCCGAAGAGAACGGATCGACATTCGTCCAACCGGTCCCGCCGGTCGTCGTCTTGCTAACCGTTCCGTCGGCCAAAGCGATAAAGCCGTCCAAGCGATCGTAAAAGAAGAGGTCGTTTAACACCGCCGCGAAATAGGAAACGCTCCGAACGGTGCCGGTCGAGGTGTCAAAATTGATCGCGCAATGCGAACCGGTGAGAGTTTCACCCCACAACCAGGTATCGATCGAAACCCCTTCACCGGTCGTAAAAACTCCGTTGACGATAAAACCGGTCCCCAGGATTAAATTCGTAATATCGGTGGTTGTCCAGCCCGCCCCATCGCTTGTCATCAGATAGCTGGTCGCCGGAGAAGTTCCAGCGTTATAGCCAACAATCGAACGGCGCGCGCCGTAAGCGGAGCCGCGCAAAAAATCGGTCCCGGACGCGACGGCAAAGGTCGAGCCGATCTCGGTCACGGTCGTCCCGTTGCTTTGATAAGCTTCTCTGGTCGTTAAAAAATAACCTTCCGTTACCGCCGGAAAAAACACATCATTAAAAGAAGAAGCGCTCATTCCGGCGAAATTTGACCAGGTCGTGCCGCCGTTAACTGATTTTAAGGCGACGCCGGCGTTGCCGACCGCGTAACCGACAGTGTCGCTGGCAAAGTAAATTGAGTTGATGTTTTGCGTGGTGCCGGTTTCCTGCGTAACCCAGTTCGCCCAGGAAGTCCCGGTCAAGACAATGGAGAGCGAGACCAGCAGTATTAATATTTTGCTCTTCACGATTGTGTGAGAATTTTATAACATGTCAAAAATAAATGCAAGCGTTTTTTTATGTTATACTTACCGGGTCATGTTCAAGATAGATAGCGGCGCGATAAAAACAATCTCAACCCTGAAAGCCGCCGGTTTCCAGGCCTATCTGGTCGGCGGGTGCGTCCGCGACGCCCTGCTGGGGATGGCTCCCGATGAATGGGACATCGCGACCTCCGCCAGGCCCGACGAAGTCGGCGCTTTGTTCGAAAAAGTCGTACCGACCGGAATAGAGTTCGGCACAGTCACGGTCCTCCGGCCGGAAGGCCGGTACGAAGTAACCACCTTCCGCTCCGACTCCCGCTACGTCGACGGCCGCCATCCGGAAAGCGTCTCTTTTTCCTCTGAATTGAAAGACGATCTAGCCCGTCGGGACTTTACAGTCAACGCGCTTGCTTATGACCCGGAAACAAAAGAATTGATCGATCTTTTTGACGGACAAGCCGACTTAAAAAAACGAACGATTAAAACCGTCGGCAACCCGCTTGACCGATTCGGCGAAGACGGTTTGCGGCCGATCCGAGCCTGCCGCCTGGCCGCCAAGCTTAATTTTACCGTCGCTCCGGACGTTCTGGCCGCGATTCCCATGGCCCTCGAAACCGTCAGAAAGGTCGCGCCGGAACGTTTTCACGACGAACTGGTTAAACTGCTCAAAACCGCGACGCCGTCGATCGGCCTGGAACTAATGCGGCAAACGGGTTTGCTGACGATCCTGCTACCGGAAATCGAGACCTGTTACGGCGTGGAACAACCGGCCGAATATCATAATTACGACGTTTATTGGCACAGCCTGCGCGCCTGCGACGCCGCCCCGGCCGATAACCTGGTCCTCCGTCTGGCCGCCTTGCTGCATGATATCGGCAAGCCCGCCTGCCAAGAAGGCTTAACATATTATAATCATGACCGGGTCGGAGCTGTTATGGCGGCCGAGCTGATGCGGCGGCTCCGTTTCGGTAACGCCGAGATCGAGAAGGTAACGTCGCTGATCGCCAACCACATGTTCGATTACCGCCCGGACTGGAGCGACGCCGCGGTCCGCCGCTTTATCCGCCGGATCGGCGGGACGGAGAACGTCGCCTCGATCTTCGAGCTTCGCCGTTCCGACGCCAAAGCAATGAAAGCGACCATTGGGACCGACTATTTAACCGAGCTTGGCGAGCGGATCGAAAAAATAATCGCCGCGGAAAACGCCCTGCACATTAAGGACCTCAAGATCAACGGCAACGACCTGATGACGGCTCTTAATCTTGAGCCGGGACCGAAGATCGGGGAACTGCTTGATTATTTACTGGAAAAAGTCTTGGACGACCCGACGCTCAACACCAGCGAAACCTTGCTCGCCCTAGCGAAAAAACATGGGTAACCCCCTCGTATTGCCGCTGGTTTCAATATTATTGTTTTCACCGGTTTTTGCCGACCCAGCCGCTCTAACTCAAATTGAAGCCGGTCGCGACCGGGGGATTGAATATCTTGACGTTTGCACCAGCGGCTGGACCGAGGCTAAAGGCTTATTGCTGGAAAGGACCCTTTATATTGATTTTCCGGAAACAAAAAAATCGCCTAATTTTGAACTGATAAAAGGAAAATTAAAACATATAAAAAGCCTTTCCGTTATCCAAAAAAACGCCACAACCACCCGGCTGATAATCAACTTAAAGCATGACGTTGACTATGACATTGTTAATGTCTTTGGCCGGAATAAAACGGTGGTCGAACTTTACGCCCGCTCCGCCAGCTCATATAAAGACCAATACGCTTGGGAAGCAAAAAATACTAAGCCAAAATTCGCGCCGCTCAAGCCGGTCAAATTATCGCCTAAAATAGCCGCGATTAAGCCTAAATCAGATGTTCATGGATTATTACGTGGCAAGTCGATAATTATTGATCCCGGACACGGCGGTGACGACCCGGGGGCGACCGCCTGCAATGGGATCCAAGAAAAATATTTAACGCTTGCCACGGCCAGACGGGTCGCGGCTCTCTTGCGCGAAGCCGGCGCGACCGTTTATATGACGCGCAATGAAGATCGGCGCTCCAGCCTTAGCGACGTGACTAATTTCGCCAACAAAACAAGGGCTGACATTTTCATTTCAATTCACTATAATTCTACTTACAGCCGTGAAATTGCCGGGACCGAGACCTATTACTACAATCCGGTCAGCCGCCGCTTCGCCGAGATCATGCATGAATCGTTAATCAGGGGCGTTGGCCGCAAAGACCGGGGCTTGCGCCGGGTCCGTTTTTTCACCGTCAAACACGCGACAATGCCGGCGGTCCTGCTGGAACCGGCCTTCCTCTCCAATAATGAGGAGGCCGATCTGGCCCGTTCCGCTGAATTTGAAGAGCGGATCGCAAAATCAATTAAGAAAGGGGTCGAGCTTTATTTCCGAAATAGCCCACGTTAGCCGGGTCGCCACTGAAAGGATCCTTGGAAAACCAAGCTCCGCGGAAGAAGGAAAGGTCACCCCTTCCTCTCCAATCGGCGTGTTTGATTCCGGGGTCGGCGGCCTGACCGTTCTAAAAGAGCTCATGCGCCAATTGCCGCATGAGGATGTCATTTATTTTGCCGACACCGCGCGCGTCCCTTACGGCAACCGCCCGCCGGAAGAGATCCTGGCCTTTAACCGGGAAATCATTCCTTTTTTGATCAAACGGGGAGCAAAACTGATCATTATGGCTTGCGGCACTTCTTCTTCGATCGCTTACCCGGTCGTTAAAGATGAATTCCCGGTATATTTGGTCAGCCTAATTGAGCCGGGAGCCCGCGCCGCTCTCTCCGCGACCAGGCGAGGACGAATCGGCGTGATCGCGACCGCCGGAACGGTCAATTCCGGCGCTTATGAGAAAACGCTGCGCTCGATCAACAGCGACATCATAGTGACCTCCCAGGCTTGCCCGCTCTTCGTCCCGCTGATCGAGGGAGGACACCTGGAGGGGGAAGAAGTCCGCCGGGCCGTCAAGGAATGCCTAACTCCAGTGCTTACCCAAAAGATCGATACTTTGATCCTCGGTTGCACCCATTATCCCCATCTGGCCAAAGTGATCCGGGAAGTGGCCGGCCCGGAAATTACCCTGATCGATCCGGCCGGCGAAGCGGTCGCGGAAGCCAAAGCCCTGCTTAAGAAGTTCAAGACGATCAAACAAACGGCCGATCAACCAAATTACACTTACCTAACTACCGGTCAGCCTCGCCCGTTTCAGGAACTGGGGACCAAGCTGCTGGGAAAAACCATCGCCAAAGCGATCATGGTGAATTTACCTCTGAAATAGTGTAAAATATAGGCATGTTTGAACTAATGGTCGAAGACACTTTTGACGCCGCCCACGCCCTCCGGGGTTACGAAGGCCCCTGCGAAAACCTCCATGGCCACACCTGGCGGATCCAGCTCTTTTTAGGCGGGACCAAACTAAACAAGCTCGGCCTCTTGGAAGATTTCAAAGTGATCAAAAAAGGCCTGGCGGCCGCGCTGGACCAGTTCGACCATAAATACATCAACGAAACAGCCCCGTTCGATAAGATCAACCCAACCTCGGAAAATCTGGCGAAATATCTTTTTGAAATGCTGAAGAAACGTTTTAAGAACATTAATAAAATCATCGTCTGGGAGAGTGAAAGAACCTATGCCGCTTACTATTAACTTTACTAAAATGCAGGGCCTGGGAAACGATTTTATCCTGATCGACGCCCGAAAAGTTAAACTTGACGGCCTCGACCTCAAACAACTGGCGATCGATCTGTGCGACCGTCATTTCGGCGTCGGCGCCGACGGGCTGCTGCTGCTTTGGCCGTCGACCAAGGCCCATTACCGGATGCAGGTCATTAATTCCGACGGTTCGGAGGCGGAGATGTGCGGCAATGGAATCCGCTGTCTCGCCCGCTACGCTTACGAAACCGACCAGTTGACCGAAGAAGTCATCTCCGTGGAAACCGCCGCCGGCACCCTTCTGCCGGCGATCATTAAAGAGAACGGCCGGATCAGCGGCGTGGAAGTCGATATGGGAGAACCGAAAGAAATTAAAAATGAAAAATTAAAAATTAAAAATGACATTTTCGAGATAACTGAAGTTTCGATGGGGAACCCGCACGCGGTAATTTTTGTTGATGACCTGGAAGAGATCGATCTTGGATCGATCGGACCGGAGATTGAAAATGATCCTCACTTCCCCAACCGGACCAACGTTGAATTTGTTAAAGTTATAAGTGACAAAGAGCTCGAGGTCCTGGTCTGGGAACGCGGAGCGGGCGAAACGCTCGCCTGCGGAACCGGCGCCTGCGCGGCACTGGTCGCCGCCAACCTGGCCGGCAAGACCGGACGGCGCGCCCTGGTCCGGCTCCCCGGCGGCAACCTCGATATCGAATTGGGCGAGGACGGACATGTTTTAATGCGCGGCCCGGCCGAAACCGTCTTTGAAGGAAAATACGAACATGAATAAAGCAAAAAGGCTCGAGAAGATCCCGCCCTATCTCTTTGTTAAGATCGAAGAGAAAAAGGCCGAACTGATCAAGTCGGGAGTCGACGTCATCGACTTCGGGATCGGCGACCCGGACCTACCGACCCCCCCGCATATCTTTAAGAAGATGCACGAAGTCCTGGAAACCAAAGAAGCGGGGAATTATCCTTCCACAAAGGGAGAACTAACTTTTCGCCGGGCGGTCGCCGACTGGTACAACAAGCGGTTCGGCGTCCAATTAGACCCGGTTAGCGAGGTCTGCAGTCTGATCGGCTCCAAAGAAGGGATCGCCCACCTCTCTTTCGCTTATATCGATCCGGGCGACATCGCCCTGGTTCCCGACCCGGCTTATCCGGTTTATAAGATCGCCACAACGCTAGCCGGCGGGGAAGCTTATGATCTGCCGCTGACTGCGGCCAATGGTTTTTTGCCGGACCTTGAAGCGATCCCCGCCCCGATCCTAAAAAAAGCCAAGCTCCTTTATATCAATTATCCCAACAATCCGACCGGCGCCGTGGCGGACCTAACTTTCTTTGCTAAAGCAGTCGCCTTTGCTAAACTGCACAAGCTCCTATTAGTCTCCGATCTCGCCTACTCCGAGATGGGTTACGGGTTCAAGCCTAACAGCGTCCTGGAAGTTCCGGGAGCCAAGGATGTAACGATCGAGTTCCATTCGTTATCCAAAACCTACAACA
Organism: Candidatus Margulisiibacteriota bacterium; assembly: GCA_041661965.1. NCBI lineage: Bacteria > Bacillati > Candidatus Margulisiibacteriota > Candidatus Margulisiibacteriota bacterium. Next base: position 540,084 of record JBAZTH010000002.1, on the reverse strand, counting down.
TGACCGGCTGGCGGATTGGGATGGCGGTCGGCAACCCCGAGGCGGTCCAATCTCTGGCAACGATCAAGTCCAACATTGACAGCGGCGCTTTTAAGGCGATCCAATTCGCCGCGATCGAGGCATTATCGGCCGACCAAAAATGCGTCGCCGACAACAACGCGATCTTTGAAGAACGGGCAATCGCCCTGGTCAAAGGGCTCAATTCGCTCGGCTGGCAGATGGCCGACCTGAAAGCGACCTTCTACGCCTGGGTCCCGGTCCCCAAAGGCGAAACTTCTTCCTCGTTCACCGAAAAACTCCTGGAAAAATGCGGCATCCTGGTCGTCCCCGGCAGCGGGTACGGGACTTCCGGCGAAGGGTACGTCCGCTTTGCCGTCACCTTGCCGAAAGAACGGATCGAAGCGGCGATCGAACGGCTAAGAAACGCCAAGATTCTAAAATGAAGGTCCTCGTCGCCAAACACGCCGGCTTCTGCATCGGGGTGGAACGCGCCTTTAAAATAGCCCTGCAAGAGGCCGGGAATAAGCCCCTTTTCATGCTCGGCAACCTGGTCCACAACAAACAGGTCGTCGACCGGCTTAAAGCGCAAGGCGTTATCAGCGTCTCCGCGCTAAGCGAGATCCCGCCGGGAACGTCCGGAACCCTTCTTATTTCAGCCCATGGAGTTTCGCCGGAGATCTACGCCGAAGCGGAAAAGCTCTCCTTGAAGATCGTCGACACGACCTGCCCTTGGGTCAAAAAAGCCCAAAAAATCGCCTTTGACCTGGGGAGGAGAGGCTGTCAGGTAATCATCGTCGGCGACCGGGGGCACGCGGAAGTCAAGGGACTGCTCGGTTGGAGCCGGGGACACGGGATCGTGATCCAAAATCTTTCCGATCTGGAAAAACTTTCGATCGACAAAGAAACCTGCCTGGGAGTGCTCGCCCAAACGACCCAGGCGGAAGAACGCTTCCAACGCCTGACCGCGGAATTAAAACAAAGGCAGGCCGCGGTTGAAGTCCACAATACGATCTGCGGCGCGACCTCGCAACGGCAAAATGCCGCCGCCCAGCTGGCCAAACAAGTCGAGCTAATGCTGGTCATCGGCGACAAGATGAGCGCCAACACCACCCGGCTGACGGAGCTTTGCGCTCAAACCGGCACGGAAACCCACCAGATCGAGACCCTTCAGGAAATGAACAAAGAGTGGCTGAAAAACAAAGTCAAGATCGGCGTAACCGCCGGCGCTTCCACTCCGGAATGGGTCACCAATGAAGTGCTCGGCTTCTTGCGTTCCCTTTAATTGTGTTATAATACTATCCGAGTAAAAAAATAAGCAATGAAGAGAATTTTATCTTTTATAATTGCTTTCGTCGCTTGCGCCGCCCTCTCCCTCGCGCAAGCCGAACGCCTGGAAAAGATCCGGCTGGGTTACTACCCGGACAGGATCAGAGCGGTCTTTGACTTCAACTCGATCTTCAGTTACGCGCCGGAAGAAAGCAAGGAAAAGATCGTCCTCCATTTTCCAAACGCCGAAGCGAGCCGCGACATTCCAAGCTACGTTGAAGTCAACGACGTCATTATCCGCTTTTTTGAGGTCGAAAAAGAAGAGAACGGCCTGAAGATCAGCATTCCTTTGGGCGAACCGATCCCCTACAATATTTTCGCCTTGACCGAACCCTACCGCCTGATCGTCGATTTCGACCGGGAATTCACCAATCTGACTTCCGGCGGCACCATCATCGACGGCGTTGAATCGCTGACGGTCAACAAAGGGACCCAGAATGGACGGGTCATCGCCCAGGTCCTGAAGATCGATCCCACCAAGGCCGAGATCTCTCCCGCTCTGGCCCGCAAGCACAAACCGAACGTTCTGGAATCGTTCGCCGGCGCGGTCACCCCCTGGGACGAAAAAGACAACGACAAGGGGGACCAGCACTTCTTCCGCGCCACGGTCGGCAGTATTGCCGAGGAACAGGGAGCGGTCGCCGCGATCAACGGGACCTATTTCGCTTACAACGGCAAGCCACTGGGGACCCTTCTTGTCGACAAAGAACTGGTCTCGACCCCCATCTACGACCGGACGGCGCTGATCATCTCCGACGACGGCAACGCCTACATCGACAATATCATGATCGAATGTTATTTCAATTCCCCGGCCAACGAACGCTTCGATATTACCGGGGTCAATCAGGGGATCAAGGATAATTCCGTTATCATGTACACCCCGGCCTGGGGAGAAAAAACCGGGGCCGGACGCGGCGGCGTGGAATTATCGGTCGTTAATTCCAAAGTCGCCGGCATCGGGCTGGCCAACTCGACCATCCCGCAAGACGGGTACGTCCTCTCAACGACCGGAACGGTCAGCCAGGTTATCACCGAAAAATTTAAGATCGGCGATCCGGTCGATCTCCATATCAGGGTCATTCCTTACATCAGCTCGCCCAGCACGATCCTGCACATGATCTCCGGCGGCCCCCGGCTGGTCAAGAACAATCAGGTCTATGTTTCAAAAAATGAGGAAAATTTTAAGGCCGACATCGCCAAAAGCCGGGCGGCCCGGACCGCCGTCGGGATCACCAAAGACAACAAGATACTGCTCGTGACCGTCGACGGCCTGCCACGGCAAAAGAAAAACCGGAACGAAAAGAGCAGTATCGGCATGACCCTGGAAGAGCTGGCGGAATTAATGATCAACCTCGGCGCGATCGAAGCGATGAACCTGGACGGCGGCAGTTCGACCACCATGTGGATCGACGGTAAGATCGTTAACCGACCGGTCAACGGCTATTCCTCACCAGTCAGCAACGCGATCGTTATCAGGCCAAAATTATAATCAACAAAAAAGGAAACCGCGGCGATATTGCCTGCCTACCGGTAGGCAGGCCGCAGGTTTCCTTTTTAGGCCTTATTATTAACCGCGCAATTAATTGCGCGGTTAATTGATTTCTTTAGGACTAACCACCGTTTCGGTGACAAATATTTCCTTGAACTCTTCCGACAGCGGAACTTTGCCGTCCCAGCGTTTAACGATATCGGCCTGATGTTCGATCACGGTCGCCGGGATTTTGGTCACGCTGTAAAAAGCCCCTTCCGCCAAACCATCCACCGTTTCCATGTCAAAAAATGATAGTTTTACCTGGCTGTCGTTAATATTCCAGCGGCCGAAAAAGGTCTCAAACTTCTTCACCGTCGTCTTGCAAAACTCACAGCCCGGTTTCCCGAATACTTTTACTTCCAATTGCTTTTCCATCTTTCTATCCCCTTTCTAAATTAACACCCGCGGCTAAACGCCGCGGTTATGCACTCAACTAATCTTCAACAGGAACCGCGAAGTTTATTCGCAGGTTCCTGTTGTTTTCTAATTATACACTAATCACAGATCGGCAGAACGGTAGCGGTCTTTTAACTCTCCCATTTTCCCTTTGTTCCAGCCGGGGACCCGGGAGAAATAACCGGTGATCCTAGTGATCCCTTCGATATTAGCCGAGCTGCAGTGCGGGCAGCGATCGACCAGCCCTCTCGTCACTTTGCCGCAGTCATCGCAAGCGGTGAATTCCGGCGAGAAAGCGATCTGGGCGTTATCGGTGTTCTTGAAGGTCTTAATGACGAAGCTGGCAATCGACTTGGCGTCGGGCCGCGATTCACCCAGCCAGATATGGGTCAAGGCTCCCGCGTCGATCAACGGATGGAAAAGCCCTTCCTGCTTGACCCGGTCGATCGGGCTCATCTTGTGAGCGACATTGATGTAGGTCGAGTTCGTATAATATATCTCCGACCCTTCATAGTTTCCCTTAATGACGGTCGTCGACTGGGTCGGGAATTGCTGGAGGTCGAGCCGGGCAAAGCGGTAAGCGGTCGATTCGGCCGGGGTCTGTTCCAGGACAAAGTGCAGGTCGTACTTTTCCGACAACTGCTGGCACTTGAATCTCATGTAGGAAATGACCTTCAAACCAAAACGGACCGCCTGGGGGTCCTGATGCAGTTCTTTGCCGGTGTGGAACTGGACCAGCTCGTTAAGCCCCAGGATCCCGACCAGTTGGGTGACCCGGCGCAGGCGCAGATAAGCTTCGCCGTCCCGTTTCATCGCCAGCAGCGAAAGCGGGCCATTGGCCCCTTCCTTGAGCAACGCTTCGATAAAGCGCCGTTTTTCCCGGTGGGCCTGGGCGACGAGCTCCAGTTTCTTGTCGATCTCTTCAAACAACTTTTTCTCGTCCCGGTTCGCCAGGTAGGCGATCCGCGGGAGATTGACGGTCACGTTTTGGATCGCCGAATAGCGCATCCGCCACGGCTCTTTGGCGTCCTGCAGATCGGAATAATCAAGCTTGAACGAAAGGCGGCAGCATTCCGAGATCTTGGCGGTCTCCCCCCGGTCAAAAACGAAATAGGTCGTCCCTTTTTCGGCCGCGACCTGGGAGATCAGCTCCAGGAAAGTCTCGTGACCCGGAGTGGCAAAGAACTTTTCGGTCATGTGGACCAGCGGCTTGGGAAAGAAGAACGGACGGCCCGCCCCATCCCCTTCCAGGTAGACCTCGAACATCGCCGTGGCAAAAGCCTGGGCTTCGGCCTGGTAGTCGCCGTAAGTCTTGCCGGTGTATTGGCCGCCCGGCCCCATCGCCTGGACGGTTTCAAAATGTTTGGGGATCTCCCAGTAAACGTTCAGGTCGGAAAATAATCCCTGGCCGCCGCGCGCCACCGCCGCGGTCGAAAATTCCAGGATCAGCTGACGGGCAAGCTTGCGAATCTGGTCTTTGTTATAACCGACGATGAAGGGGGCGATGAAAATATTGACCGCGTCCCAGCCGATGGCGCCGGCAAAATAGCCGTGGAGCGCGATGGAAAACTTCACGATCTGCGAGATCAGTTCTTCCGGTTCAAAAGCCGGCTTCTCCATCCCCCGGGCGTCCGGCAGGTCGAGACCGAATTTCTTCACGAATTCGATCGACTGGCCGCTGCAGTACGGGCGGTCGGCAAAGCCAAGGTCGTGCAAATGGATATCGCCGCGCATGTGGGCATCGGCGACCGGCAGGGAAAAAACATTGAGCAGGGCGAATTCTTTCTTAATGTTCTCCGCCAGGGTCAGGTTGGTCGCTTCCGGAGAGTGCGGGGTATTGGCGTTCTCCTTGTTCTTATGGAAAATGATCTTCCTAACGTCATAAACCGGGACCCCAAGGCGGGTATGTTTACGCCGCGCCTCTTCCAGCCCGTATTCCAAAAGTTTGACGTCGACCAGTTCGCGGATCAGGGGAGCGGTAATCGTCTTGACCGCCATCGCCTTGATCTGCTTTTCCACTTCAATGGCGATGATCAGCGCGACTTCCGGCTTCAGTTCCGTTTCCCTGATCAGGGCGTCGATGATCCGGTCCCGGTCCCAGGCAACGATGTCGTCGGTCGAGGTCCGAACGAAGACCGAAAGATCGGTCGCTTCTTCCTGGCGCTGCTCAAGCGGCGCTTTAGCTGTTAACGTTTCCATTGCGATACCTCTCTTTTAGTTCGGCGAGCTTCCCTTTGTTCCAACCGGAAACGCGGGAGAAATAACCGGTGATCCGGGTGATCCCCTCGATATTCTCGGACTGGCAATAAGGGCATTTGTCGCGCAAGCCGCGGGTGATCTTGCCGCACTGGTTGCAGGAGGTGAATTCCGGCGAGAACGCGACCTGGGCGTTCTGGGTGTTGTGGAAGGTTTTGGTCACGAAATTAGCGATCGATTCCGGCGACGGTTTGCTCTCTCCGAGCCAGACGTGGGTCAAGGCACCCGCGTCGATCAGCGGATGGAACAGCCCTTCCTGCTTGACCCGGTCGATCGAGCTCATCGGGATCGAAACGTTGAAATAGGTCGAGTTGGTATAGTAGATCTCGCTCGTCCCGATCTTCCCTTTGACGACCCGGGCGGCCGCTTCCGGAAAATGCTCGAGGTCGAGTTTGGCAAAGCGGTAAGCGGTCGATTCGGCCGGGGTCTGCTCCAGGACAAAATGCATCCCGTACTTTTTGGTCATCTCTTCGCATTTGATCTTCATGTGAGAAATAACCTTCAACCCGAATTTGACCGCGTCCTGCGACTCGTGCATTTGCTGGCCTTTGTGGGCCTGGACCACTTCGTTAAGCCCCAGGATCCCCATCAGGTAGCTGACGCGGAACATCCGCAGATAGGGCTGGCCGTCCCGGTTCATCGCCAGCATGGAAAGCGGGCCGCGCTGACCGGCTTCCAGGATCTCGGTAATAAAGGACTTCTTCTGAACATGGGCTTTGGCCGCGAGCTCCAAATGCTGATCGATCAATTCAAAGAGTTTTTCATCGGAACCGCCCGCCTTGAAAGCTAAGCGCGGCAGGTTGACCGTCACGTTCTGCAGGGCCGAATAGCGCATCCGCCACGGCTCTTTGGCATCGTCAAGATCGGACTGCTCGAGCTTGAAGGAAAGCCGGCAGCATTCCGAGATCTTGGCGGTCTCGCCGCGGTCGAAAACGAAATAGGTGTTCCCCATGGTGGTCGCGACGTCGGAAATGTGCCGCAGGAACTTTTCGTGCCCTTCGGTCACAAAGAATTTCTCGGTCATGTGAACGAGCGGTTTGGGAAAGAAGAACGGCCGGCCGGAACCGTCCCCTTCTTTGTAAACGTCGAACAGGGCCCAAACAAAGCGCTGGGCTTCTTTAATATAATCGCCGTAGACTTTGCCGGTATATTCCCCGCCCGGGCCCATCGCCGGCACCTTTTCAAAATGTTTCGGCACTTCCCAATAAAGATTGATATCGGAGAAGATCGCCTGGCCGCCGCGAGCGACCGCCTGCTGGCTGTATTCGTAGATCATCATCTGGGCGATCTGCCGCACTTCGGCGTCGGACATCCCAACCAGGAAGGGGGCGAAAAAGAGGTTGACCGCGTCCCAGCCGATGGCGCCGGCAAAAACGCCCTGGAGGGCGGCCGAGAATTTTACCATTTGGGCCAGGAGAACTTCGGCGTGTTTGGCCGGTTTGGCGATCGAAAGGGCGTTCGGCAGGTCCAGCCCGAACTTTTTCACGTATTCGACCGACTGGCCGCTGCAATACGGCCGGTCAATGAAGCCAAGGTCGTGCAAATGAAGGTCGCCGCGCATGTGGGCATCGGCGATATCGGCCGAGAAGACCGAAAGGAGGGCGAATTCCTTCTTGATGTTTTCCGCCAGGGTCAGATTGGTCGCTTCCGGTCCGTGGGGAACGTTGGCGTTCTCCTTGTTCGGATTGAAGATTATGTTTTTGACATCGTAAAGCGGCGACCCAAGCCGGGTGTGTTTCCGGCGGGCGTCTTCGAGCCCGAACTCCAACAGTTTCACGTCAACCAGCTCGCGGATAAGCGGCGAGGTGACATTTTTCAAATTCAAATTTTTGATCTGGACCTCAACTTCTTTACCGATCATTTCAGCGACGTTTTGGTCGATCCCGGTTTCGCGGACAAGAGCCGCGACGATCTTCGCCCGGTCCCAGCCAACGATATCCTCTTCCGAGGTTCTCACGAACAACGCCAGATCGGTCGAATCATTCACCTTTCCCATTTTTTCTGCCATCAAATCAGTGGACATCTAAGTACCTCCCCGTTAATTCTTCGACTTCTCTTTGGAATTCGGAAACATGTTCAAACTTGCGATAAACCGACGCGAACCTAATATAAGCGACTTTGTCGATCTGGTGCATTTTTTCCATCACCATTTCCCCGATCTTGGAGCTCATTACCTCCCTCCCTGCCTCTCGATGTAAAGCTTTTTCCACTTCATCAACGATCGTTTCAATTGTAGCCAAAGAAACCGGACGTTTTTCACAAGCCCGAAGGATCCCGGTCATAACTTTCTGACGGCTGAATTGCTCGCGGCGGCCATCTCGCTTAATGACCAAAACTGGCCGCTCCTCGATCCGTTCGTAAGAGGTAAACCGCCCCCGGCAGGAAAGGCATTCCCGGCGCCTCCGAATCGTTACGGCGTCGTCAACTTCCCTGGATTCCAGGACCTTGTCTTCTAGGCTATCGCAAAATGGGCATTTCATCCCTCGACTCCTTGTCACCCTACTTAGCCTTAGTTCAATGGGTCATAGATTTAGGGTGCTGCGAACTTTATCACGCTACCTGTGGGGGTGTCAATAGTCGATTTTCCCCTTAATTGGGAAGGGTTTCGCCGATTTCTACGTCGTGGCCAGCGAGGAAACTGGCGCAGGACATGCGTTTGCCGCCATCTAGCTGTACTTCTTTGATCAAGAGATGCCCAAGTCCGGTGGCAATAACCAGTCCTTCTCCCTTAATTATAGCGACTATTTCACCGACTGTCCGGTGGGGAGCGATTTCCGGCAGGTCAACGGTCTGAACATTAAACAACTTCAATTGCCTACCCCTATATATGGTGTGGGCAACCGGCCATGGAAGGGTTCCCCGCACCAGATTAGCGATCTCGACGGCTGATTTTCGCCAATCAATGGCGCCGCTTTCCTTTTTCAGGGTCGGCGCATAGGTCACTTCGGCCTCATTCTGTTCGATCGACCGGACTTCCCCGGCTTCCAGCTTCGGCAATAAATTAAGCAGTAGCTCCTGCCCGGCGACAAAAGCTTTACGCAGGTAGGTTTCGGCATTGTCCTCCGGCGTGATAAGCACCGCCTGTCGCGCCAGGATCGGACCGGCATCCAGCTCTTCGGTTAGCCTAATTACAGTTACACCGCTTTCTTTCTCCCCATTGATCAACGCCCATTGGACCGGAGCGGCCCCCCGGTACTTTGGCAAGAGAGAGGCATGGAGATTAATAAAACCTAGCCTGGGAATAGCCAAGATGTCGGCCGGCAGGATCTGACCATAAGCGACAACGATACAAAGATCCGGCTTGATTGATTCCAATAGCGCCTTAAAAACCGGGTTGTTTCTTACCCGCTCCGGTTGTTCCAACGGTAAGTTATGATCAAGCGCGATCTCTTTAACCGGCGAATGCCCGACTATTTGTCCTCGGCCTTTCGGCCGATCGGGCTGGGTAACGACCAGAGCAGGAGTCAAGCCAGCTTTTAGCAATCCAGCCAAGACATCGGCAGCTGGTTCAGGGGTACCAAAGTAGACCAGCTTCATAGTAGTTCTTCCTTAGGCTCTTTCTTGGTCACGAATTTTATCAGACTGGGATCGCTTACCCGGTCGATCAAAACCTTGCCGTCGAGATGGTCGATCTCGTGCTGAAAAACGGTCGCCAGAAAGCCGGCGGCATCGACCGAAAGCGGCTGGCCGTCGCGCGACAACCCTTTCACCAGAACATGATTCGACCGTTCGACCGGAGCCTCAACCCCGGGAAGCGAAAGACAGCCTTCAACGTAGACCTGACAGCCGCTCCGTTTTATGACCTTGGGATTAACGAACGCGATTGGTCCGGCGCCGATATCGACAACGATCACCTGCAATGATTTGCCGACTTGGGGGGCGGCTAATCCGACCCCGGGAGCGGCATGCATTGTCTCGATCATCTCATCGATTAACCGGACTATTTCCGGGGTGACTTTTTTGACCGCTTTGGCCTTTTTCCGCAGGACCGGGCTTGGGAATTTAACAATTTTCAGCTTCATATTCATATTATATATTACATTATATAAGAAGAAAACCGTTCTTAGAGTAAATTCATCGGATCAATGTCAATCGTCAGCGAAACCCCTTCCGGCTTAAAATTATTTAATACTTTTTTAATAATCGACCGGCTTTCTTCCAACTCCCCTTTGATGAGCAAACGATAGCGCCACTCGCCATGCAGCTTACTGATCACCGCCGGGGCCGGGCCTAAGACCCCAGCCTTTTTGACCGCCAGGATCATCCGGCCGACCTCTTCCGCCGCTTTTAAAGTCCGCGCCGCCTCCACTCCGGTAAAAAGCAGGCTGATCAGTCGAGAGAACGGAGGGTAGCCAAGTTCCTGACGATGAACGATCTCCTGGCGATAAAATAATTCGTAGTCCTGTTTGGCGGCCGCCAGGATCGCGTAATGGTCCGGAGCATGGGTCTGGACAATCACTTTACCCGGTAACTTATGACGACCGGCCCGCCCAGCAACCTGGGTCAGAAGCTGAAAGGTATATTCGGCCGACCTAAAATCAGGCAAGTTAATAGCGGTATCGGCCGAAACCACGCCGACCAGCGTGACCTTGGCGACATCCAACCCTTTGGCGACCATCTGCGTCCCGATCAGCACATCGGCTTTCCCTTCGGCAAAGACCGAGAAGAACGCCTCGTGCGAACCCCGCTTGCTGACCGAGTCCCGGTCATAGCGGAGGATCCGGGCGGCGGGAAAAACCTCCGCCACTTCGTTTTCGATCCGCTGGGTCCCGGTCCCGAAATAGCCAAGGCTCGAACTGTTGCATTGCGGACAACCCTTTGGCGGCGCGACCGAATACCCGCAACGGTTGCAACGAAGCAGCTGATCACTGCTGTGGTAGGTCAGCGAAATCGAACAGTGCGGGCACTGGAGCGCGAAACCGCAATCCCGGCACTGAACATAGGTAAAATAACCGCGCCGGTTGATAAAAAGGATCGCTTGCTCGCCCCGCTCTAAAGTTAGGCGAAGCTCATCACGTAATTTCTTCGACAGCAAGCCCCCCCGCTCCCGGCGCATATCAATGATCTCGACCGGGGGGAGCGGCCGGGCATCGATCCGGTCGGGAAGCGCCAAGATCCGCAGGTTTCCCTGCTCCGCTTCGTAATAAGTTTCAACCGCTGGCGTCGCCGAACCAAGAACGATCGTCGCCTTTGTCAATGAAGCCAAGTAAGCGGCCGTTTCCCGGACGTGATAGCGGGGGGCATTGTCCTGTTTATAGGAGCGTTCATATTCTTCATCGATCACTATCAAGCCAAGATCGGTTGCCGGCGCGAAGAGCGCCGAACGCGCCCCAAGAATGATCTTCGCCTCACCGCTGGCGATCCGGTCCCATTCCTGCCGTCTTTTCGCGCCGGTCAGATCGCTATGGACCAGGGCGATCCCATCCCCAAACCTGGCCTTAAAACGCTGGACCAATTGCGGAGTCAGGGCAATTTCCGGGACCATCACGATCGAACTTTTACCCTGGGCAAGTGCTTGTTCCACGCTCTTCATGTAAACTTCGGTCTTCCCCGACCCGGTCACCCCGAATAAAAGGAAATGAGCGCCATCGCCGGCCGCTAACGAAGCGGTAATCGCGACAACCGCTTTGGCTTGGTCGGCAGTCAACTCTGGACCGGAAGTTGCGCCCTCTGCCTTAGCCTCGGCTTTCTGACTCCTTGGCTTCGTCTTTAAACTTTTAACGTCCTTTTTCCCGGGGGGCATCACCAGTCGCAGGGCGGAGAGCCGGAAGGAGCAATAGTATTCAGATATCCAATTGGCCAATTTAACCTGGTTTTCGTTAAACAGCGGTTTTTCGGTAATGATTTCCGCGATCTCCTTAACCTGGGGGACGTCCGCTTTTTCAACAAAGCCGACAACATAGCCAATCTCCCGACGCTTGCCAAAAGGGAAAACAACCGGTTGGCCAATCTTAATTGTCTGCTTTAGGTTTTCTGGAATGGCGTAATGGTAGATCTTGTCGATCCGTTCCGCCGCCTTGGAGAGAATCACTTCCGCGTACATGCAAAAATTATAGCTGAAATCCCTCGCTAAAGCGAACGATAGAAAAGAATGAGAACAGATAAAATCTTACCAAGATATGTCTTTATCGCCCATTTTGATCGGGCTCCGCTGCAACAACTTGCCCGGCAATACCGGATCCACGGGGAAATCCCCGCCCGGAATGAAGTGCTTCGAAGGCTTGGTCTGGATCTGGCCAAAATACCCGCCGAGTTCGGTTACCGCCTTTGCCAGGCAACCGACGCCGAATTCGCGGCCAGCGCCAGGAACAGCGCCGCTTCGCTGATCGAGCTTGAACAACACCTTCCCGTCCAGGAACGGGAAATATTATTGAAAGTTTTACACGCCAGCATCGCCGGACACCATTCAGCGACCGCTCAACATGAACTACGGGTCGCCAAACTCTGCCGGTGGCTGGGCGCGGCGATCGGCTTGCCGGCCAACAGCCGAACCCGCCTCTTTCAAGCCGGTTATCTGCACGATGTCGGCAAGATCATCGTTCCTGCCGCCAACCTCGACAGAGCCGGTTCGCTTGACCCGAACGAAAGCGACCTGATCAGGCGCGGACACCTTATCTTCGGCTATTATCTGCTGACCCAGTTCACGGCTTCCCGGGAAGCGGCCAAGATCATCGGTTTCAACCATATCTTTGACGGTAATACGCCCGAAGGTTTTTCTTTCGCGAATATCACGGTCGAAGGCCAAATCCTTTCCCTGGTCGATTATTTCGACGCGATAACCGAGCCCCGCAAATATCGGACGGAACATTACACGACTAAACAGGCTTTGACTTTTATAAAGGAAAGAGAAAGAGATGGTTTTCGGTACGATCGGCCGCTGGTAGCCGCCTTCGAGCAACTGCTAAAAAACGGCGTCTAGAATCTGATCGGCAACGATCAATTTGGCGGCGGATGGCAGGGCTAGCGCTTCTCCACTTTTCCCAATTAAGACGACCTTGGCCAGGTCATTGTCGAAATTTTCCGGTCCATTGGCAACGATCAGGTCCAGGTTTTTTTCGGCCAGCTTCTTTTTGGCGTTCCCGATCAAGTCCTCTGTCTCCAGGGCGAAGCCGACCACCTTTTTGTTCCCCTTTTGCCGGGCGACGGCCTTCAGAATATCAGGGTTTTCTTCAAGTTCTAAGGTCAGCCCAGTCTCTTTTTTGATCTTTGCTTTTTGGTTCTTAACCTTAAAGTCGGCGACCGCCGCGGCCATGATCACCGCGTCGGCCTCGTTTAGGTGTTCGAGGACCGCGGCCAGCAAATCCTTGGCGGTTTCAACTTTGATCGGCCTAAGATCCAAAGGAACAGGCAAGTTAACATTCGCGGAGATCAAGGTAACCGTCGCGCCGCGCCGCCTGGCCGCTTCGGCCAGAGCGTAACCCATCTTCCCCGATGAGCGGTTGGACAAATAACGGACCGGGTCAAGCGGTTCCCTTGTCCCCCCGGCGGTTATTAAAAACTTTTTCCCTTTAAGGTCCTGGCGCGGGACCAGCAACTCGACTATCCTGGCAACAATTTCTTCCGGTTCGCTCATTCTTCCAATACCGTTATCACCGCAAGCCAGTTTCCCTTCGACCGGGCCGATCGTTTCCCAGCCAAAGAGGCGGGCCTTTTCCACGTTGGCGACGACCGCCGGATTACGCCACATTTCGCAGTTCATCGCCGGGGCAAGCAGTTTTTTAGCGGTGGTCGAAAGGGCCATGGTCGATAAGGCATCGTCGGCCAAACCACCGGCGAGCTTGCCGATCACGTTGGCGGTCGCCGGAGCAATGACAATTAGGTCAGCCTTTTGGGAAAGAGCGATGTGTGGAACAGGCGTGTTGGCAATTTCTTGGGAGTAAAGGTCGAGAACCACCGGGTTGCCGGATAAAGTACGGAAGGTCAGCGGACCAACTAGCTGGGCCCCTTCTTTGGTCATGACGACCCAGATATCAGCCCCCAGGTCTTTTAAGCGGGAAACAATCGTCGCGGCTTTGTAAGCGGCAATACAACCGGTAACCCCGAGAATGATTGTCTTGCCTTGTAGCATAATTTCCGCCGTTATTTCTTCTTCTTCTTCGGTTTTTCGGGTTTCTCTTTGGCCCCCTTAGCTAACCGCTCGAGCTGGGAAGGCGCCGACTCATCATCATCGGCCACTAAAATTTCCTGCGGCTTTTTGCTGTCGGCGCTGGCAACCTTGATCCGGAACTTATCGGCGGCAATCTCCCGCAAGGAAGTGATCACCGGATTGGTCGGATCGAAGTTGTCGATGTACGGGAGTGACCCGTCGGCCACTTGTTTAGCTCTGGCCGAGGCGGCATTCACCAGCAAAAATTTGTTCTTGGCCTTGGTCAATAAATTATCAACTGATAGTTCTGTCAATTTAGCAACGTCCTTTCTTTTTCAACATTAATAATGGCCCGGATCTTGTCCGCGGCCGATTCGACCTTATCATTTACCACTATATAATCGTATTTTTCCATGACCTGCAGTTCGGCAATCGCCGCCCGCAATCGATAGTTCATGACCGCTTCGTCTTCCGTTTTCCGCTTTTTGAGCCGAAAAGCCAGAATATCGACCGAGGGGGGGATCAGGAAAATGAAAACGACCGCCGCTTTCATCGCCTTTTCGACCGCCTGCTTGATCGAGGCCGCCCCCTGGACATCAACTTCCAGGACGACCACGCCCCCTTTGCTCAATTCCTTTTCAACATAGGACCTCGGGGTCCCGTAATAACTGCCGTGAACTTTGGCCCACTCCAGCAGATCGCCTTCTTTGACCCGCCTGTCAAACTCTTCCTGGGTCACAAAGTAATAGTGCTCTCCGCTTACTTCGCCCGGTCTGGCCAGTCTGGTCGTCATTGAAACCGACAAAGCAAGATCCGGATTGGTTTTCATCAGCCGACGCACCACAGTTGATTTTCCAACCCCCGATGGGCCGGAAATGACTACCAGTAAGCCACGTTTGTGCCGCGCTTTTTTGGCCATTAATATATGTATTTTAGCATGTATTATGTAAGATTTCAACTGGCCGGGTTGACAAAGCCGGGGGTGCGTTCTATTATTACCCCACCTTAAAGGGGAGGTAATAATAATGAAAAGAATTATCGTGGCCTTTTCGCTCCTGGGACTCTTTGTTTCCAGTTCTTTTGCTATCCAGTCCGGTCTCCTGCCTTACGGGGTTGGCGCCAGGTATGCCGGAATGGGAGGAGCCGCCTCCGCGATCGTTGATGACATCACCTCCGCTTATTACAATCCAGCCGGGATCGTCAAATCCGGCCGGGTGGAACTGAAACTCGGCGCGGGGGCCGCGACCGACGGTCTGGCCGATATTCTGAAAGTGGCCGGCAACGCCTCCGATCCGGCCAAATTCATTGCCGACAATATTAATAATACCATTAACATCAATGGCGGGGTCAACGGTTTGATCGGGTTGAATATCGCCAAGATCGGGGTAACCATCCTGCCGCTGGGGAACCTTTCGCTGGTTAAGGTCCCCGGCTTTAACGGAGCGGCCAGCGCCCGTTTAGCCTACGAAGGAATTTTAACCATCGGCTATGGTTTATCAACCCCGGTTCTGCCGGTCGCGGCCCTCGACCTTGGCTTGAACGTTAAATACGTCGGTTCGGTCTTAGCGGGCAGTAACGCCGCGGCCAACAGCGCCGCCAATTCCATCACCAGTCTTTCGGGGATGGGTTTCGATCTCGGCGCCAAAGCCAAGATCGACACTTTCGCGATCCCTTTTTCCGCCGCGATCGTGATCAAAGATATCGGGGAATCGCTTAGCGGCAAGACCAAATCAAACACCACCACTTATGACCCGATCACCGGCACGACCAGCAACTCGGCCGACGTTGAAACCGATGCCAGCGCCACTTCGCCGACCACGATCGTCATCGGCGCTTCGACCACCATCCCCGGGATCGGGTTGAAAATCGCGGCCGATATCGACTCTGTTTCCGGTTCCGGCGCCTCTTATTCGGTCACCCATCTTGGGATTGAGTATCCGCTAACTGTCGTCGCTCTCCGCGCCGGCTATGTCACCGGGAATAACGGTAATATTTCTATGACTACCATCGGCGCCGGCTTTAATTTCTTTGGCAATCTCAACCTCGCCATGATCATGGACGGCAAAGACAGCAAAAACAATTCCGCAGTCTTTGACACCGGTTTCGCGTTCTGATATTCTTAGATTAAGACTAAATAAGGGGGAAAAGGTATGAAGAAATTGTTAAGTTTGGCTCTGGTTCTCGGTCTCGGCGCGATGTTAATGGCGGGGTGCAGTTCAACCAGCAGCCCGACTACCAGCGTCCCGACTTCCTATGCCGCAAGCAGCATCGGCGCTTTGGCTTCCACCGGTTTAGCCATTGACAACAGCATTTTGGATGTCGCCCCCTACGCCATGGCGGCAAACGGCGCCAGGGTCAGAATGGCCGCCCCGACCGCTCCGGCTTATGGCAGTGACAATTGGTGGACTTCGACCAATACCTGGACTTCGTCATCCTATACTTACACTTATAATTATAAGTTCAGGATCTGGAAATCGACCGGCAGTGAAATTACGACCGCGGCCGAACTTGATGCCGCCGACCATGACAATATCAGCAAGCTCTGGACCTATACCACTTTTGACACCACCTTGACCACGACTTCCGGCGCCGTGACAATCACTTACCAATTGGGCGAAAGCACCGACAAGCCGCTGAAATTCGAAGGGATCGGGAGCGCCTCGCCAACAATTGACGGATTGTTAAAATACAGCGGCGCTTATGGCGGAGAAAGTTTCAACATCAGTATGACCTACAACAGCCTAACGCTTAACGCCTCCGGTTATCCTTCGGGAACGGTTGATTTCTCCTTTAATGTCAGCGGCGGAGTAGCCTATGCCGGGACGATCACCTATGACGGGACCAGCAGCGCGACCCTCGCTTTCACCAGCGGCGGGAGCGGGACCTACACGATCAACCTGGACAGCGGGGTCGTAGCCGCGATGGTTGATTAGTCCCTGTCGTTCCTAAGTTCACTTAAGCAAGGCGGCCGAAAGGTCGCCTTGCTTTTTTATATCTCTATCACCCTCACCCAAGTATGAGGACCCCGCTAAGTTTTACTTTGCAGCTCTCCCTGCCTGCCGGTAGGCAGGTCCCAGAGGGAGAGGGACTAGGTTGCAACTAGTATGAATTGGAAGCCTGAGACAATATCGTCTCGGCTTCCAATTCAAAAATAAAACCCGGAAACCGCGGCGATACTGCCGCAGGTTTCCGTATTGCCGGATAATCTCCAAACGGCAACGGAGATAACCGCGACGTTCAGTCGCGGTCACGGAAACAACTTGGGTGAGGGCTGCCCACGAAAGCCTGCCTTGCTTTTTTATTGACGATAAGCTATATTTTATAAGCGTCTTTGAGGCGCTCCCACCGCAAAGGCACAACCAGCAACTATGCGCAAATACTTACTTATTTTAATCATCTTCGCCCTGTTTTGCGGCCCGCTGTACGGGTTCTCGCTCCAAGACTGGAAAAACTCGCTCGACATGTCCATCCGCAGTCAGGCGGAACAAAGCTTCTCCGACCTTTTCAAGAAGAAAGTCACGATCAAGGAGGCCGGCGGGATCGTCGTCGGCCAGATCGTCCTGAAAAAGGTCACGATCGAAGATATCGGCGAGGTCGAAAAGGTCGTTTTAACTTTTAACCCGGTCCAGTACGCCATCTCCAAAGGTGACATTATCCCTTCCTTGATCAAAATCAGCGTCAGCAACGGCAAACTCTCTCTCTCCCGCAACCGGGCCGGGCGCTGGAACATCGACGCGCTTCTGCCGAAAGCTAAAAATTCCGCCCCGCCACCGCCTTTCAACGGCCAGATCGTCCTCGATAACTGCGAAGTCGATTATCACGACCAGCTCGGTTTTAATAGGAACCCGGAAGAATTCCAAACCGTCGCCCGCGGCGTCAACGGCAAAATCGATCTGGGCAACAAAGCGCGGATCTCTTTTTCCGTCGGCGCCAATGTTCCGGAAACGGTCAAGGCGGTTGGCTACGTCAACTCAAAGAACGGTTATTATGAACTGAACGTCGACGCGCAAAAACTGCCGCTTTTAAAATGGGGGAGCTACACGGTCCCCCTCCCTGGTTTAGCCCCCCAGGGGGGACAAGTCGACCTGGCTCTGCGGATCACGCCGCCTAAAACAAAAGGGTGGGCCGCCTCTCTAAGCGGTAAAGCTTTCTTTTATAATTCTTCGGCCAAATTCAACAACTACGAGCTGACCGGCGTTAACGGAAAACTTTTTCTGGCCGACGAAAGCCTCGCCTTCCAGGGGATCAGCGGGCGCCTGAACGGCCTGCCGGCGACGGTCAGCGGGCGCTTCACTGATTTTTCCAGGCAAAAATTGGATCTGACCGTTACCGTTAAAGACGGCAAACTTGAAAGCCTGACCGGCCTCTTCCCTGAACTAAAAGAGCTCAAAGGAAGATTTAACGCCAGGCTCTTTCTTTCCGGCACGGTCGCCGCCCCGCTCCTCACCGGCTCGCTTACCGTGCCTAACGGCCGCGCCTACCAACAGCCGTTTTCCGGCTCCGCCGCCATCGCCTTGGCCGATAAAGTTTTCCGGGCCGACCTGCAAAACGCCCTTTACTACCGGGGACAAGTCAGCGGTTCGGTGATCATTATTTTAAACGGCGAACCCGGGCTCGATCTAAAACTCGCCATCAACGCGCTCGATCTTTCGGCCCTCTCCCAAAAAACACCGGGGATTGAAGGATTAGCGTCCGGACAATTGGAGCTGACCGGTCCCTTTCCACGGCTTAAAGGAAATTTGGCCGTCAAATTAAACAGGGGCTCGGTTTTCGGCCAGCCGATGGAGTCGCTAAAAGCCGACGTCCAGATCAAGGATGGGGACTTTATTCTCGACCGATTAGCCGGCGAAGGCGAGCAGGCGTCTTTTACCGCCAGCGGCCGGGTCAAAGAACTGCTTTTCGATCTTCAGGCCGAAGCTGACGGACTTCAGCTTTCCGGCCGGGGAATTTTCGGCCCGATGAAAGCGAACCTCAATCATTTCAAAGGTCGGATCGGCTGGAAGCTGACGCCGGCGTTCCTCGCTTCCCCCCTGCGCAATATGACCGCCGTCGGAGAAGCCAGATTAAGCGGCGGGCGGATCGGGGACCAGCGCTTTGACCTGGCGGAAGGGTTGATCGAAATCGATCACGGTAAGATCAAGGTTGAAAATGCCGTTCTGCAAAAAGGCGACTCCCGGCTCAATATCGCCGGACAGACCGGGATCGGGACGGAAACAAACCTCGCCGTCTGGACCAACGGCTCAAACCTGGATGATTACCGCCTGCTTAATTACTTCCTGCCGGAAGAGCTGAAAAATCCGGTCGGCCGTTTTACCGCCAGCTTTGAGGTTTTCGGCTATCTGCCGCCGGAGACCAAGATCACCTCGATCGACAGTTTGCAGGCCCTCAATTTCAACGGCCGCCTGGCCCTGACTGACGGAAAGATCGCGCGGGCGCCGGTCAGCCGGGGAACAGCCGGTCTCGCCTGGCGCAATCGCGCTTTTTATCTTGCCGACGGCCGGCTGGAAGGGCCCAAGCTTCGTCTTAATCTGAATATTGAGCTCGTCCCCGGCAAAAACCTCAAAGCAACGATCGCCGGAGTCACCGATCTTGGGCTTTGGCGCGAGTTTACTTATCGCTACGGCCGGCTGGAAGGAGAGCTCGGCACGACCGTAAAGCTGGAGGGACACCCCGATAAACCGAATGTCGCCGCGACTTTTTGGGCCGACCAGCTGGAGTACAACGATCTGTTCCTTGATCGGATCGAAGGGAGCTTGTACTTCAGTCAAAATAAGCTGCAAACCCTGGCGCCGATCATTTTCCGCCGCGGCCGGACCGCTCTAGCGCTCAAGGGAAGCGCCAATCTTAATTTTAACCAGCCAAGCGAATCCGATCTCGACTTCGACCTGGAAACCGAGAAAGCCGAGGTCGCGACGGTCTACAAACTGATCGAAGGGATCAGAAGCGAAGCTTACCGCTGGGGAATCACCGCCAAGAAAAAAGCGGCGCCGCAAATATTTTCGTTGACCGGCCTCGCTTACAGCGCGCAAAAACACCAACAAGGGAAAACGATCTGGTACAGCGCCGATCCGACAAAACCGAATTTTTTGCGCGGCTGGGAAACGATCCGCCGGGAATTCGAAAAAAAAGCGGCGATCACTCCGACCGAAAGCCTGACCGGAGAAGCGGACGGACGGCTTTCGGTCCAAGGGAAGGCGGGCAATCCCTCCGGCAACTTACAAGTCCAGGTTAAAAAAGGAGGGTTCAGCGGCTTTCTTTTCGATTCCTTGTTCCTTTCCGCCTCGCTTAATAACGGACGGGTGGCGGTCGACAAGGCGATCATGGCCAAAGAACGGGGGAGCCTCAATGCCGCGGGCGAATTCAGCCTGGCCGGCAAACTCGGCCTGGAGGTCAAAGCCCGGGAAATGCCGCTCGATATTTTAAGCGTCGTCTTTCCCGGCAAAAATTTCAAGGGCTCTTTTATTCTTGATTCAACGATCGGCGGCTCGCTTAACGCGCCGATCGTCGCCTTGTCCGCCGGGGGGAAGGATAACAGCGCCGCCGGCGCCCGCTTTGATTCCTGGACGGCCGTGATTAATTATAATGCCGGCCGGCTGACCATCGGCCGCTTGCAATTGCAAACCGATAAAGACCTTTCCACCGTCGAGGGCGAAGTGCTTTTCGGCGCGCCGACTAAAATCAATCTGCGGGCCGACTTAAACGGCGACGGGTTCGGGATCATCAATCTTTTTAACGACCAGGTTACCTGGGTCCAAGGGAAGGCCGGTTTGACGCTGCGGGCGAACGGCTCTTTAAACCAGCCGAGGCTCAACGGCACGATCTTCCTGGAAGACGCGGAAGTTAGGCTTAATTCCCTGGCCTCCAGTCTGAAAAGCCTGAACGGCCAAGCACTAATAATCGACAGTCTGGTCAGTCTCGAAGCGCTGACCGCCCTTTGGACCGGCGAGCGGACCAGGAATTATCTAAACCCGCTCGGAGCGGCCGGCTACGTCGATCTGGCCCAAGCGCTCGGCGACCAGCCCAGGGTCGGCCTAAATCTGACGATCAGCCCGACCTCAATCTTCGCCGCTTTCCCCAACCTTTACATCGGCTCCCTTCAAATCGACCGGCTCACCCTCCATGGGCCGCTCGCTTTCGACCTAAGCGCCGGCCCGACCTTAAGCGGCAAGATCAATATCGACAACTCGGTCGTTACTTTGTCAAAATCAGGCGGTAATTCTAAGCAAGTTCCCTTTCAATTCGATCTGGAAGTCAACTTGAACAAAAACGTTTACGCCGTCATGGGCGATATCGGGACGCTCGACTTAAGCAATATCTTCATGAACCTGGAAATCGAAAGCCGCGGGCTCAAGATAACCGGCGATATGCGGGCGCCGACCCTCCTCGGACGAGTTCAGGTCAAACGGGGAACGATCAATCTCTTGAGCCGCGAATTTAGACTTCTCACTCCCGACCAACAGCAAAAATATTTCCCTTATTCCGAGCAGTCCGAGGAAAACCTCGCCATCTTCACCGGGGGAAAAGGAACGGAAGGCTTTTTGCCCCAGATCGCTATCACTTCCCTGGTCAACGTCGAAGACCAGGAAATCGGCGCCGACGGCGCCCCGAAAAAGAAAAAGGTCGCCATTGTCGCCAAGCTCAACGGGTTGATCGGCTCTCAAGACAAGACCCGCGGACTCAAGGTAAATTTATCCGGTTTTGTCGAGGACAAGAGCAAGACCCCGTCGGAGATGGTCCCGGCCAATTATTCGGAATCGGATCTAAGGGTCTTACTCCTGCCCGATTTTATCAGAGGCCTGACCGGCGTTAAAACGGGCGGCGAAAAGGGGCAGGACGCCGTCGAAACCAACGTGGTCGTGGCCGACTTCGTCAGCAGCCGGATCCAAACCATTCTCTTCCGGGGAGTGGAACGGGAAGTCGAACAAAAACTCGGATTGGAAAGCCTAACTTTGGAATATAATCTTGGGCCCAAGGTCAGGGAGGCAATGGGAGTCAAAGACCCGGTCGGCCTGCAGCAGGAAGGGACGCCGGCCTGGAGCGTCGGCTTCGTCAAAGGCTTTTTCGACCGCCTTTTTATCGACGTCCGTTACGCTCAAATCAAAGAGCCGACGATCTCCGGCGCGGCGCAAAATTCCTTCAACTATCAATTAACCTTCAAAATCAATCCTATTTGGGCTATAATATATTATCGGGAGCCGTTGAACCTGAACGAACCGGCCACCGGATATCAGAAGATCACCCTAAAAGCTGGATTCTATTTTTGGTAAAGAGGTTTTCAATGAAAAATGTTTTCACCGGTATTATTTTGGGCTTAATGATCCTGCACTGCGGCGGCGTCCTGGCCGCCGTGGAACTGGTCCCGCTGATCTCCGCCATTGAGGTCCGGGGCAACAAGGCCATCCCGGAAAAAGATATTATCGACGTGATCTTCAGCCGCGCCGGCAGCACGCTGACCGACGACAAAGTCCGGAACGACCTGAAAGCGATCTACGCGCTCGGTTATTTCGCCGACGTCTCTTCCTCGTTCGAAGCCAAAGCCGGCGGCACTAAAATCATTTTCAACGTCGTGGAAAACCCGCAGATCAACGCCGTTGTTTTCGACGGCAACTCGGTTTATTCCTCGGCCGAGCTTCAGGCGCTGGTCCAAACCAAGCCGGGCAACCTCTTGAACTTCAAAAAGCTCCAGGACGATATCGAGGCAATCAATACTCTCTACAAAAAAGGGGGCTACATGCTCTCGCGGATCGCCGACGTCGACACCAACAAGGAGACCGGGACCCTGACTTTTAAGATCATCGAAGGGCGGATGGAATCGATCGTCCTGGAAGGGAACGACACCACCAAAGATTACGTTATTCTCCGTGAATTCAAGACCAGGCCGGGCGCGGTGCTGAACGAAGACCAGCTCAAGAAAGATCTGCGCAATGTTTTCAACCTTGGCTTTTTCTCGGAATTGACCCCGAACTTCGAGCCAGGGACCGCCAAGGACAACATCATTCTCCGGTTAAAGGTCAAAGAGACCCGGACCAGCACGATCAACTTCGGCGGCGGCTGGGGTGAGCGCGAAGGGGGCTTCGGTTTTGTCGACCTTTCGATCAACAATCTGATGGGGACCGCCCAGGGCCTTTTGATCCGCGGACAGCTCGGCCAGCAACTCTCCTCCTATCAGTTCAAATACACCAACCCCTGGTTCTGGCCGGAAAAACTTGGCGACAAAACATCCTTCACTTTTCGGCGCTGGCTGACCGTCGGCCGCGACGTCTTCCAGGCCGACCAGCAAGCCCAGTATAACGGAGCGGACGTTTCATTCGGCAAACCGCTCTCCGGGAACTACAATATCGCCTTCACCCTCGGCCGGGAAAACGTCGATCCCTACGGCGGCTCGACCTTTGAGGCCTATATTTCCAACACGCTGGCGGTCACTCTCGCCTTCGACACCAGAGATTTTTGGCTTAATCCGAAAGAGGGACGCTACTACACCTTGGAACTCAAAGAAGGGTTCAAGCAAACCGGAAACAACACGACCTTCTCCAAGATCAGTCTCGATCTCAACCATTATTATTCGATCTTTGAAAACCAGGTCGCCGCTTTCCACACCGGCTTCGGCGTCGGAACAGGCGACGTGCCGATCGGCGAACTTTACTGGGCCGGCGGCGCCAACACCATTCGCGGTTATTATCCTTCCGAAGCCCATAAAGGGACGTTAAAGATCATTTTGAACGGCGAGTACCGGCTGAACTTCTCCGAAATGTTCCAGGGGGTCTTCTTCTACGACTGGGGAAATGCCTGGAGCAACGACCCCCCCAACACCAACGACTTCCTTTCCGGCTGGGGCCCGGGAATAAGGATCAACACGCCGCTCGGCCCGATCCGACTGGATTACGGCGTACCCGGCGGCCGCACTTTCAGCGAAGGGATCATGCATTTCTCAATCGGCCAAGCGTTCTAGCCGCTTCGCGAAATGACCAATGTCAAATGAGCAAATGACAAATGACGGTAAATTTAATATTTACCTGAATGAATTGATCAAGTGGAACAATAAGTTCAACCTGACTGCAATAATCGAGCCCGAGGAAATACGAAAAAAGCATTTCGACGACTCGCTCCTCCTCCTTAATTCCCTCGATCTGAAACACGAATCGGTCATTGATATCGGCGCCGGCGCCGGTTTCCCCGGGATACCGCTCAAGATCGTCCGCCCCGATATTCGGTTAACCTTAGTTGAGGCGACCAAGAAAAAAGTTGAGTTTATGGAACAGCTGGTCGCCCGCCTCGGGCTCAAGGGGGTCGAAGTGGTCTGGGGGCGGGCGGAAGAAATAACGGCCGGCCGCCGCGAGCGCTTTGATCTGGCGATCGCCCGGGCCGTGGCCGAGCTAAATACCCTGGCCGAATACTGCCTCCCCTTCGTCAAGGTCGGCGGACTGTTCGTCGCCTACAAAGAATTAGCCATTGAACCGGAGATCGAAGCCTCCCAGCCAGCCCTGACCCTTCTTGGGGGCCGCTTTAAGCGGGTCGATAAATACGACTCCCGCTCGCTGGTTTTCATCGACAAAATCACCCCAACCCCGGAAAAATACCCCCGTCGCAGCGGCATGGCAAAAAAAAGACCCCTGTGATATAATCCGCTCATGGCGATCGCTTTCGCAGTTGTCAATCAAAAAGGCGGGGTTGGCAAAACTACCACGACGGTAAACCTGGCCTCATACCTGGCAACCTTCGGCAAAAAAATCCTGCTGGTCGATATTGACGCCCAGAGCAACGCAAGTGCCGGGCTTGGGGTCGACCGCAGCAATTTAAATCTCTGCCTTTACAACGTCATGATCGAAGGGGTCCACCCGGGCGAGGCAATTATCAAAAGCAACATCGCCAATCTTGATGTTTTGCCTTCGACCCCCCGCCTGGCCGGCGCCGAAGTCGAACTGGTCGGGATGGACCCCCGGGAAACCCGCCTGAAAGAAGCCTTGGCGATGGTTAAGGACAATTACGACTATCTGGTCATCGATTGCCCCCCCTCCCTCTCGCTCCTGACGGTTAACGCCCTGACCGCGGCCGACGAAGTGATCATCCCGATCCAGTGCGAGTATTACGCCCTGGAAGGGATCAGCCAACTGACCCATACCCTGGAACTGGTCAGAGAGAACCTTAACCCGGCCCTTAAGATCCGCGGCATCGTCCTGACGATGTTCGACCCGCGCACCCTCCTTTCTTCGCAGGTCGCAGATGAAACCAGAAAATATTTCGGGAACAAGGTCTTCAAGACCGTCATCCCGCGCAATGTCCGCCTGGCGGAAGCGCCGAGCTTCGGCCAGCCGATCCTGTTCTACGATCCGGGGAGCAAAGGGGCGGAAGCCTATGAAAATTTATGTCGGGAGGTTTTAGATGACAACAGGATCTAACATGCAAAAAAGAGGTTTAGGCAAAGGATTAGGCGCTTTGATCCCGCAGGGTTCGGTTTTTATGGGGGGTCGGACCGTGATCAACGTCGACATCAACTCGGTCATCCCCAATCCGCGCCAGCCCCGCACCAACTTTAACAAAGAACTGCTCCAGGACCTGGCCGATTCCATCAAAGCCCAGGGGGTTATTGAACCGATCCTGACTCGAATGCGCAACGGCAAGTACGAACTGATCGCCGGCGAGCGCCGTCTGCGGGCAGCCAAAATGGCCGGGATCACCGCTATCCCTTCGATCGTCAAGGACTTCACCGACGAACAGTCGCTGGAGATCGCCTTGATCGAAAACCTCCAGCGGGAAGACCTGAACCCGATGGATGAAGGGGAAGGGTACGCCCGCCTCGCCTCCGAGTTCGGCATGACCCAGGAAGACATCTCCAAGAAGGTCGGGAAAAGCCGGTCGACGGTCGCCAACATGGTCAGACTTCTCTCCCTCCCCAAACCGATCAAGGAAAGCCTGCGCCAGCGCGAGATCGCCATGGGCCACGCCCGGACCTTGTTAAGTTTGGACAGCGAAGCCAAACAGCTCGACCTCTGGAAACAAATGGTCAAGAATAAAATGAATGTTCGGGATGCCGAAACGGTAACCCAGTCCAAAGACCGGAAAAAAGCGCCGCGCAAACGGGCCTTTTCCCAAAACACCGAACTTAACGCCCTGATCGAAAAGCTGACCAACCGGCTGGCAACCAAGGTTAAGATCTTCGGCTCTCCCGAACGGGGCCGAATTGAGATCGATTATTTCTCCAGGGAAGATTTGGAAAGAGTGCTGGATATTATTGAGGGTCGAAAACGCTAGGCTGTCCGGCGGCTAAGTGAAGCTCCTCGATCGCGGCCTCAACAGTCGCATTATTCTGCGCCGCTCTGATCAAAGCGCGGTATAAACCGGCGGTCTTTGCGTCCGCGTCGCGCAAATTCTTATTAATGACCGCTTCAAAGCTGGCCCGCCCTTCCGGCGGCAAGGTTTTATAAGTCTCAAGAAAACCGTGGATCTCTTTTTGCAGTTTTTCCGCTGGTTCCATAGGCCTATTTTAGCACGGATTTGGCATTCGCCGTAAAGTATGTTACAATTACCGCAATTATGGTCAGGATTTTCCCATTCAACGGGATAATTTACAACAAAAAGAAGCTCAAAAACCTCGCCAAAGTCATGGCCCCTCCTTACGACGTTATCAGTCCCGAGTATCAGGAAGAACTTTACGGCCGGAGCGATTTTAATTTTATCCGCCTGATCCTGGGTAAAGAGTTCGCCTCGGATACCATTTACAACAATCGCTACGTCCGCGCTTCCGCTTTTCTGCAGGGGTGGCTGCGTCATAAGATCATGCTTAAGGACGACAAGCCAAACCTCTACGTTTACGAACAAAAGTTCAAGGCCCAGGGAAAGACCTTTTCGCGCGTCGGTTTTATCGCTTTGCTTCGCCTCGAGGAAGTGGGACGCGGCAAAGTTTATCCGCATGAGTTCACTTATCCCAAAGCGAAGCTTGACCGGCTCCAATTAATGCGGGCGGCCAACGCTAATTTCGAGTCGATCTTTACCCTCTACTCCGATAAAAAAGAGAAGGTCGTTAAAACGCTCAAAGCCTTCATGAAACGCCAGCCGACCGTCGAGGCCAAAGACGAGCTGGGGACCGTCCATCGCCTCTGGCGGGTCGACCGCCTGCCGGCGATCAATAAAGTGATCCAGGAAATGAAAGATAAGGCGATCTACATCGCCGACGGCCACCACCGCTATGAAGCGGCGCTCCGCTTCCGCGACGAAATGAAGAAAAAGAACACTAAGTTCTCCGAAGAAGAAGCCTACAACCATATCATGATGTATTTCACCCCCCTCGAAGGGGCCGGCCTCGTCGTCCTGCCGATCCATCGGGTGGTCCTGCCGATCCCCTTCTTCGAACAGCCGCGCTTCGAAGAAGAGCTCCGCCAATATTATGAGGTTGCCGTTTACCAGGCGACCAAAAAGAGCGCCGACGAGACCCGAAAAAAACTGATGAAAGACCTGGCCAAAGCCGGCGAAAAAGGGCACGCTTTCGGCCTGTATCTCGGAAACCATCGTTTTCTCCTTTTAACCCTGAAGGCCGACCAAAGCGTCAACGACCTGGTCGAAGAAGACAAGCCGAAAGCCTGGAAAGAGCTGGACGCCAACGTCCTTCACTATACCGTTTTCTCCCGGGTGCTGCGGATCGCCCATGAAACCGAAGATAAGCTGGTCTACACTCAAAAAGACGAAGAAGCGGTCAAACTGGTCGACGACAAAAAAGCTCAGCTGGCTTTCCTGCTGAACCCGGTGAAGATCGAGCAGATCATCGAGATCGCTAACAGTTTCGAGAAGATGCCGCACAAATCGACTTTTTTCTTTCCGAAGCTCCTTTCCGGACTGGTCATGTTCAACTTCGACCATAATGAAAAAATTATTTAGCCTAATCTTCGCCTTGGCGCTGCTAGCCGGCCTGGCTTCGTCGGCCGGCGCCCTCTTCCCTCTAGCAACCGATAATAACAAAACAACGCCGGCCGGCCGGACCGCCCTGGAAATGGGCTACTCCAATTTCCAGTTTGCCGGGGGTGAAAAACGACAGCTTCTTTTCATCATTAAACGAGGGATCGTGGGGAATCTGGAAGCGGGGGCCGAACTGCCGGCCTCACTGACCACTCCGGCCGGTCTGCAGGACGCCACGCTCAACATCAAATTCAAGCTCCTCCAATTCAGCCGGACGGAAGGCTTGAGCCTGAAACTGTCAAGCAAACTGGCAAACGGCTCGTCGATCCAAGGGACCGGGTCAGGCTACGCGAATTACAGCGGCACTTTTATTTTAACCAAAGGGCTTGGCCTGCTAACTATGCATTTAAACGGCGGCTACATGATCGTCGGCGTGCCGCAAGGGGCGCCGGCGGCCAATTACACCTACTATTCGGCCGCCATGGAGACGATCCTCTTCGGCGAGCAAGGCGAGGCCTTTGCCGAAATCGCCGGCGACACCTCGGGGACCCCTTCTCCTCTGACCTTCCAACTGGGAGCCCGCTTTTGGCTCGGAGACTTCACCCAATTTATCATCGGCTACGGAAAAGGGTTGTCGGACAGCAGTTACCAGAGCGTCCTCCGCATCGGTTTGACCACGGAAATTTAAACCGCTAAAATTTGATGATCGGGGAAAGTGTGCTATATTTAATGAATGCTGCAAATCAACAATTTATCGCTCGGCTTTGCCGGGCATGAGCTTTTCGATGATATCAGCTTCACTATCCATAGTGGGGAACGGATCGGCTTAGTCGGTCGTAACGGGTCAGGGAAAACCACACTTTTTAAGCTAATTACGGGAGAAATGGCGCCTGACGAGGGAACTATTTCTCTGCCGAAAAACTACACCGTCGGGTACCTTAAACAACATCTCCGCTTCAGCGAGCCAACCGTCCTCCAGGAAGCCTGCCTGGGACTCCCGGTCGGCGAAGAGGACCAGATCTGGAAAGCGGAAAAGATCCTAAGCGGCCTCGGCTTTACGGAAAGCGAGTTCGACAAATCGCCGGCGGAATTTTCCGGCGGCTTCCAGGTCAGGCTGAACCTGGCCAAGGTCCTCCTTGCCGAGCCGCACTTGCTCTTGCTTGACGAACCGACGAACTATCTGGATATCATTTCGATCCGCTGGCTCAAGAAATTCCTGCAGCGCTGGAGCAATGAGCTGATGCTCATTACCCACGACCGCGATTTCATGAACAGCGTCACGACCCATACTTTGGGACTCCACCGACTAAAGACCAAAAAGATCGAAGGCGATACCGCCAAACTTTTTGAACAGATCGCCACGGAAGAAGAGAGCTACGGCAAGACCCTCCAGAAAGAACAAAAGAAACGGGAGGAAGCGATGGAGTTTATCAATCGCTTCCGCGCCCAGGCGGCCCGGGCCAGCCTCGTCCAATCACGGATCAAAGCGCTGGAAAAAATGGGGAAGAAGGAAGAGCTGGTCAAAATAACTGAACTCGGTTTCCGCTTCAATTCGGTCGAATTTGAGGCCAATTATCTAATGCGGGCGGAAAACATTACCTTCGGCTATTCCCCCGACCGCATTCTGATCAACGATCTCTCGATCGATATCGGCAAGAACGACCGGATCTGCGTCATTGGTAAGAACGGCAAGGGGAAATCAACCTTGCTCCGCCTGCTGGCCGGCGAACTCCAGCCGCAAGCCGGGGAGATTAACCCCCACCCCGACTGCAAGATCGGCTATTTCGGCCAAACTAACATTGAACGGCTGAACCCCAACCTGACCATTGAAGAAGAACTTCACCAATTGCGGCCCGACATGAAATACAGCGACATCAGAAAGACCTGCGGGGCGATGATGTTCACCGGCGACCTGGCCTTAAAAAAGATTTCGGTCCTCTCGGGTGGCGAAAAGAGCCGAGTCACGCTGGGGAAGATCCTCCTCTCCCCCACCAACCTCCTTTTGCTCGACGAGCCGACCAACCATTTGGACGTCGAATCGTGTGATTCAATGATCGCGGCTCTCGACGAGTTTCCCGGCGCGGTCATCATTGTGACCCACAGCGAAATGTTTCTTCATCATCTGGCCAATCGCCTGATAATCTTCAACGAAGACAAGGTTTTTGTCTTTGAGGGCCGCTACCAGGAGTTCCTGGACAAGATCGGCTGGGAATCGGAACCTAAAAAAGCGAAAAAAACGGCCAAGCATAAGGAGCCCAAAAAAGTCGACCATAGCAAACAACGGCAGACAATCATTAATAAAACGGCCGAAGTCGAAAAAAGGATCGATGAAGCGGAAGCGGCCCTGGAAGCGGTCAATCTCGAGATCGCGCAAGCCGGCGGTAAAAAGAGCGGCGCGGAAATTCAACAATTACAGATCACCGCCCATAAGCACCAACAAGCGGTCGACAGCGGCTACAAAGAGCTCGAAAGCCTGATCGCCGAGCTCGATGTCTTCGACCGGGCAAATTTGACGTTTAGGGGTTAAGGCTTCGTCCTTTTTTTCTGATTATCTCCCCGACCGTATCCTTTCCCTTTCTGCTTCCATTGCTGCTTCCACTTGCCAAAAGGGATCGGCTTTACGCTCTTATAAATAACCCGATAGTTTGCCGGGATCCGGATCAAAACCGGCGGGACAACGCGTCGGTTAATGATCACCCAGGGACCGTTATAGGCTGTTGCCCTGTACCAGACGGTTCCACGCGGAGACCACCAGTAGCCATTAAAGTAATAAACATCGAAATCAATGCCAGAAACAAAATAGACTCCGTAGCTGGAGATAAAGACTACTTCAGACGGCTCGGCAACCACAATGGGCGGCGGGCCGATATTAACATTTATGTTAACTTCTGAATTTGCCGGCTTAACGGCGCCTATGGCAATCATCGAGGTGAGCAGAAAAGCAAAAACAACGCCACTGATCTTTCCCATAATTTCCTCCTGGCAGCATTGGCTGCTAACCTTGGGACTCGGGCCTATTGTAAGCCAGCTAAGAAAAGATTGCAACTGGGGGACAGGGACTCGTCCTCCGCCCCGCTTGAGCGGGGGCTTCGGGACTATTTTTCTTTACATCTCGCCGCGGCCTTCAGAATCCCCTTGTCTCCCTTTATAAGAGCTAACTTTTTTATTCGGGACCAACCCTTTATTTGTCTCTCTCTTTTTGCAGCTTCTGCCCTGGAATTATACTCCTCAAAATATCTTAATTTAACTGCCGGATTACAGCTGGTGTAATGACCGCCTTCTCCTGATTGATGCTGTAAAACTCTTCTTTTAAGATTATTCGTAATTCCGGTGTAAAAAGCTTTATTCTGACACTCAACAATATAAAGATAATACATGTAAATCTCGACTCTGCCTCGACCGGCCCTAGACTTACGCTGAATAAATAATATTTTAGAAGTCTCGACTCACTTCGTTCGCTCGACATCCTTCGACTCGAAAGAGGGACTTGTCCTGAGCGAGGGAGCGAAGCGACCGAGTCGAAGGACTGGGGGACAGGGACTCGAACCCCGATTCTCGCCTCCAAAGGGCGGTGTCCTACCATTAGACGATCCCCCAACAAGCAAAATTATACCTTTTTTTCTAAATAAAATTAAGCGGTTCGTGAATAAACGGCGGCTAGTTTTTCTTTGACCTCTTCGAGCTTGCGGCCCCGTCGCCGCATGACGCTCTCCGTCGCCGCCAGGAATTTTTCCAGATCGACCCGGCCATTGTTCCCCCAACTGAACGAGGGGACGTTTTTCGGGACCAGCCCGCCGCCAAAAACATTGGCGCCGACGCCGATCACCGCGCCGGTCGGGATCAGCGTGCCGATCCCCAGCTTGGCGTGGTCGCCGATCAAACAACCGAGAAACTGCGTTCCGCTGTCGGTCTCTTGGCCATTGATCGCCATTTTAACGGTGCCATAAGTATTTTTCAGGTTTGAGTTGGTCGTCCCCGCTCCCAAGTTAACCCATTCGCCGATGTACGAATGGCCGATAAAACCGTAGTGCGCTTTATTGGCGTAGCCGTGAAAGATCGAATGGGTCACTTCTCCGCCGATCCGGCATTCCGGCCCGATGGAGAGCGGCCCGCGCAAATAACTTAGCGGCCTAATAATTGTCCCCCGGCCGATATAGATCGGCCCCGACCGGGCGTCAAGGACGGCGCCGGCTTCGATCTCGGCCCCGGCTTCAATAAGCATATTTTCCGGCGCGTAGAGGACGACTGAAGGATGGACAGTTCCTTTTATCCCGCCCCCCATAACCTTAAGGTCGGCTTCCAGGTCGGCTTTCAGATTGACGATCAAATCCCAGGGATATTCGCTCCGTTCAGGATGGTCGCGCAGGGTCCTGGCGCCGCAGCGAAGGTCGCCAGCTTCCCGTAAATATGTCAGGGGAAGAAAGTTATCTTTTTTCATCCCTTCCTCTTATATTTGGGGTCCTCAAAACTATAAGTAAAATGGGTGTGGGTTTCATAGCGACCTTCCAAAATGGCAATCACGTCTTCAATAAAGACCAGCTCTTCGTCGGTCGGAATAACGTAAACCTTGACCGGCGAATCGTCGGACGTGATCAATGATTCTTTGTCTCGGGTGTTGGCGGCGGCATTCCGCTTCTTGTCCAATTTGATCCCGATGTTTTCCAGGCCGGAGAGGACCCTTTCCCGCAACCGGTAATTCCGCTCGCCGCCGCCGGCGGTAAAAACGATCGCGTCAACCCGGCCCAAGGCCGCCAGATAGGATCCGATATATTTCCGCAGGCGGTACGCTTCGATCTGCTGGGCCAATTGGGCCCGATGGTCCCCCTCGTCGGCCGCCTTATCCACGTCGCGGCGGTCCATAAATTTGCCGGTGATCCCGAGAAGCCCGCTTTTTTTGTTGAGGATCTTTTCCAATTCTTCGACGTAAAACCCTTCCTTCTCGATCATGAACAAGATGATCGACGGGTCAAGGTCGCCGCAGCGGGTCCCCATGACCGCCCCTTCCAGCGGGGTCAGCCCCATGGTGGTATCAACGGAGATCCCCCCGGCAATGGCAGCGATACTAACGCCGTTGCCGATATGCATCGTAATTAAATTTGTCTCCAGCGGTTTTTGGCCGAGCAAGGTCGCCGCCCGTCGGGAAACATAAAGATGCGACGTCCCGTGGAAACCGTAGCGCCGGACGCCGTACATCCCGTACCACTCGTAAGGAACGGCGTAAATATACGCCTGCTCCGGCATGGTTTGGTGAAAAGCGGTATCGAACACGGCGATGTGCGGGATATCGGGAAGAACTTCCTTAGCCGCTTCGATCCCCATGATATTCGGCGGATTATGGAGGGGGGCGAGATCCTGAACGTCTTTGATCGCCGCCAGGACTTCGTCGGTGATCATGACCGAGCTCTTGAACTTTTCGCCGCCGTGAACGACCCGGTGTCCGACCGCGGCGATCGCGGAGAGGTCGTCCAATATCTTGTACTGCTTGTCGATTAACGCTTCGAGGATCGCCTTCAAGGCGTAGCGATGGTCCTGGCATTCCAATTCTTTTTTGATCTCTCCTTTGCCCGGAGCCTCGAAGGAGAGGAAGGAGCCGGCAATCCCGATCCTTTCGATCACGCCGCTGACCAAGGATTTGCGCTCCCCCGACTTGTAAAGCTTAAACTTAACCGACGAACTACCGCAATTTAACGCTAAAATTATCATTTATCTTTCCCTTTCCGTCGACAATGACCGCCTTGGCGGCCAGTTTATTCGCTAATTTCAGCCCCTGCTCCGGACCAAGCACAAAGATCGCGGTCGAGAGCGCGTCGGCAATCGCCGCGTCCCGCGTAATGACCGTCACCCCCAGACAACGGTTTGCAACCCGGCCGCTCCGCGGATCGATGATGTGGCCCGGTTGCTCGTACCCGCCGGAGGTCGAAAGGGCGTCGCCATCGTTTAAGGTCACGACCTCCAACAGGTTGGAACTCATTCCCGGCCGGGCTTCTCGCGGATCGATCACCCCGATCTTCCAGGGTCCGCCGATCACCGCGATCGAAGAGTGCATGTCGATCAAGGTTTTTTTCGCTCCATCGGCCAGAAGCTTGCGCCTGGCCGATTCCACCGCCGCCCCCTTGCCGATCCCGCCCAGGTCAAGGCTCATCCCTTTATGACGGAGAAAAATCGTCCGGTTCTTACTGTCCAGAACTATCGCCCGGTAATTTCCGTTCCGTCCCAGGGTAAGGTCAAAGGCCCCCCCCGACAGATCGGACAACAGGAACGAGGTCGCGACCAAGTCAAAGGTTTCTTTCGCAACTACAACCGGACCATTCCCAGCCGCCCGGTTGACCTTGGAAATATCGCTCTCCGGCTCAAAACGGCTGAAAAGTCTGTCCAACCGTTTAACTTCATCGATCGCCAGTCGGGCGCCGTCCCCTTTCACCCGCAGAGTCGTCCCCATGACCACGACGGTTTTTTCGTTAGGCAATAATAAATAGCCCAGGCCAAGGATCAAAATAATGAGGACGGCCCAATATTTTTTCATGGCAATATTATCCTTATAATGATATAATATTTAAGTAGATTAATCAATTGTATGAACAAGGTCAAAAGGCTTAAAAATAAGGATCTCCTCGGCCTCAAAGACCTCTCTCTAGAGGAACTTCAGCTCATTTTGAACACCGCTGTCTCCATGAAAGAGGTGTTGAGCCGCCCAATTCCCAAAGTTCCCACTCTGCTCGGCAAACACCTGGTCACTCTTTTCTATGAACCGTCAACACGGACCCGGACCTCTTTCAATATGGCGGCCAAGGCCCTTTCGGCCAACATTACCAACGTCGCCCTCTCGTCTTCCAGCGTTTCTAAAGGAGAGAGCCTGATCGATACCGTCAAGAACCTGGAGGTCATGGGGGTTGACGCGATCATTATCCGCCATAACATGGCCGGCGCCCCGCACATGCTCGCCCGCAACACCGAGGCCTGCGTCATCAACGCCGGTGACGGCTGCGACGAACACCCGACCCAGGGCTTGCTGGATATCTTCACCATGATCGAGAAGAAAAAGACCGTTAAAGGGAAAAAGGTCCTGATCGTCGGCGACGTCGCCCACTCCCGGGTCGCTAAATCAAATATCTGGGGCTTGAATAAATTGGGGGCCGAGGTCGTGGTCGTAGGACCGCCGACCCTCATGCCGGAAGGGATTGAAAATCTTGGGGTTAGAGTCGCCTACGACCTCGACCGGGAATTAGCCGACGCCGATTTCATCAATATGCTCCGGATCCAGCGGGAAAGAATGGACAAAGGTTTTTTCCCTTCGATCGAGGAGTACGCGGAACTTTACGGCTTAAACTCCGCCAGAATGAAAAAAGCCAGACCGGATGTCGTGGTGATGCACCCGGGACCGATCAACCGGGGGATCGAAATGACCTCGGAAGTCGCCGACGGGCCGAATACGGTGGCGCTGGAACAAGTTACCAATGGGGTCGCGGTCAGGACCGCCCTGCTTTACCTACTGCTCGGCGGAAAAGTTACCCCTTTCTTTAAATGAAGCGCGGTTAATTTTGCCCGAACCTCTTGGATCTTGCCGCCCGCCAACGGATATAAATTTATAATCGCAAAAGCCAAGCCGAAGGCGACCATCGGGATCACCGCGATCAAGGCGAAAATCCCGCCGTAAAAAGAGCGCGGCTGGGTAAAAACATAGGGATTATAGCCGCAAAGCATAAAAACCGAACTGATGGTAAAAGATTGAATAACAATGGCAAATCGATTAATAAAAGCCCTGATCCCGAAGAACGTTCCTTCCCGGCGATGCCCGGTCTTGACCTCATCCTCATCGATCACGTCGGACAAGACGACGTCGGAGACCAGTAAATAACCGGCCAGCGAAGCGCCGAACAAAGCGGCAACCAGCATGATCACGTTGGCCACGGTGCTGAACAGGAGCGGCGCCAAACTAAGCGCCATCGCCCCGGCGGCCAGCATCATCGTTCTTTTGGCCCCCTTTTTAACTAGGACCGCCCGCCAGACAAAAAGCATCGGAAAGGCGACAAAAAAAGCCAGGGCAAAAAGGAGGGTCACTTCCTGCGGGCTCTTTTCCAGCACATATTTCACGTAAAACGGGATTGAAGCGATCAACGTAATAAAACCAAAAGAGATCAAAAGATCCGCCGAAACATAAGCCAGAAAAGAACGGTCGACCAAAGTGGTCTTCAGCGCGGCCAAAAGCGGCAAAGACGGTTCCCGGCTGAATTCTTTCTTTTCTTTGCAGCCAAGCAGGGTGATCAGCCAAAGCAGCGCGACGATCGCGCCAAAAATTATCCCCATGTTCCCCCAACCAAACCTGATAAACAGCTGGGGCGGAACAGCGAGCCCAAACAACAAACCAAGCAGGGCGAATCCCTGGCGAAAAACATTGACCGACGACCGTTCCTTGAGTCCGCCGAACATTTCCGGAAAAAGAGCGGACCAGTTAAGGACGACAATCGTATAAAAGGCATCGAACAAACAGATCAGGGCGATAAAATAGAGGAAAAGAAAATAAGGCTCGTCCAGACCGAAAAAAGGAGCCCGCCAAAGAAAGGCAAAGGCCATTCCCAACGGGATCGCGCCGAGCAAAATATAAGGAACGCGGCGGCCAAACCGCGAATGAGTGGAATCAGATAAAAAGCCGGCCAGGGGATCGTTGATCGCGTTCCAGAGACCGTAAATGAACATGGCGGACCCGGCCATATAGACCGGGAGCCGCATCACGTCCACGTAAAAAAAGATAATATAGGTGGCGAATACCTGATACGAAAGAGACGAGGCCAAAGCTCCAAGGCTGTAGGTTAACTTTTTTAACATTTGTTAGATATTGATCGCTTCAACCGGGCACGCGGTGGCAATATCTTCCAGACTGCAGGATTCGCAATCGTTCTTGACCGCTTGAGCTTTGCCTTCCGCGGTCAAAGTGAAAACGTCCGGGCACATATCGACGCAAACACCGCAACCGATACAAAGGGCTTGGTCTACTGAAACCATGGTGCTACCTCCTTATTTATTTAATTCCCAAAAGCTGGGAAATTTTGGGCTTTTCAAAGCCGACAATTATCTGGCCGTCAATATCCAGGACCGGGACCCCCATCTGTTTTGACTTGCCGATCATTTCCTGGGCGGCCGCTTGATTAACTGAAACATCAATATCTTCGAACTGAATATTATGTTCGGTCAAAAAGGCCTTAGCCATTTTGCAATAGGGACAAGTTGGGGTCGAATAGATCTTAACGTTTGCCATGGGGGACCTCCTTAAGCCTGATTGATCTCGCTTAATAGTTCATTGACGTCCAGCCCGTGGACTTCCGCCGCCTGGGCGATCGTTTCCCCGGAAGCGATAACGCAACCGATGCAATGCATCCCTTTTCCCATCAAAATGGCGGCAATGTGCGGCTTATGCTTTAAGGCCTCGGCAATCGTCGTTTCAGCCGTAATCTTTTCTTCCATATTATAATTATATCATACCTCTAAAATCTCCCCAACCACCTGATCCAGCGCTTTCTTAACCGGAGGGCTCAAGCCCTCCCCAAAACCGACCGCCAGCGGCTGTACCCCCAAAACCACGATCCGCAATCGAGGCAGAGCCTCTTTCAGGTAAGCGGCAAAAGTTTTCAGTGAGAGGTCGTGCGTGGAAAAACCTTTTAAGAGGATCTGTTCCGGCTCAAACAAAGCGGTCCGGCCCGGTTCGGCGCCAAAGTCGGCCGCGTCAACGATCAAAAGTAGATCCGGCTTCAGCGCCGCAATTTTGCCGGTGTAGTTCTCCGGAGTAGTACCGGCATCAAGCAACGGGTATTTATCAAACCCCAGCCGCCGCAGTTCACCGATAACCAGCGGGCCAAAGCCGTCGTCTTTTCGAAGCGGACTGCCGACCCCCATAATAACCGACCGACCGGTAAAAAGCGGCTTCAGCTCTACCACTGTTCGGCTAGGATCATTTCCCGGCGGCAGTTGGGACAAAGGAGGCGCAGATGTCCCGCCCGCTTATGGGGACTGTTCTCCGGTTTTGCGGCATACAATTTCAGTTCGGCGCTCCTGGCCAGCAAAAGGGTCGGGTTCGCGTACAGCAGGTGTCCAACCTTTTTGGCCAGAAAGAGCAAGTGGTCTTCCGCTCCCAGCAGGCCGCCGCAATGTTCGCACAGGATCAGTTTTTTCCGCGATTGGGTCGTCGCCTGCAGGCGGTCATAGGTCGAAAGCTCATATTCGGTCGTCAGTTTGATCCCCTTTTCGGTAATACAAGCCCGTTCGCATTGCTGGCAGTAGATGCACTGGTCCTGATGGTGGATCAGTGTCCTGGTCTTGGCCGCCAGATCGTCGATCACTTCGATCGCCCGGGCGGGACAAACCTCGGCGCAAGCCCGGCAGCCGACGCAATCAGCCTCATAATATTGCGGCTTGCCGCGGAAACCCGCCGGGGCCGGCGCCGGTTCATAAGGATAGCGGTGAGTATAAGGGCCGAGAACCAGCGCCCTCACCGCTTCGGATAAGATCCGTAATTGGAACAAGCCCGGGAGTTTCATTAATTGCCTCCCATTAGTTTGCCGTAACCGATCCCGTTGAAGATCGACACGACCGCCGGATTGATCAGATACTGACTGACCACCGGGACAAAAAGACCGATCCCCAAACACAAGAAAGCAAGGACCACGATCGGCAAGAGCATGGAAAGCGGGGTCGCTTCCTTCACCTCTCCCACTGCCGGGCCGAAAAAAGCCCCCTTCATAAAGTTCAGGTACGAGGCCAGAGTTAAAATACTCCCGACCGCTACAACAACCGCTAAGGCAATGTTACCCGCCTGGGCGGAGGCGATAATAATAAATAGTTTGCTCCAAAACCCATTAAAGGGCGGCAAGCCGGAGATCGCCAGCGAGCCGACGATCGAAGCGGCGGAAATGATCGGCAGGCGGGAATATAACCCGCCCAACTTGCGCAGGTCCCGGGTCCCGGTCGCCCGATCGATCGCCCCGGCGTTCAGAAAAAGGAGCGGTTTCATCAAGGCATGATTAAAGGCGTGAAAAAGCCCCCCCATGATCCCCAGCGGCGAGCCGAGGGCGATCGCGGCAACAATATTGCCGATCTGGGAAATGCTGGAGTAGGCCATCAATCGTTTAATGTCTTTTTGTCCGACCGAGAGGAGTCCCCCAACAATCACCGTTGTCCCGCCCAGGATCATCAGTAAAAACGAGATCTGATTGGTCACCCCGAAAACATTGTAGAGGATCCGGACCAGGGCGTAGACCCCGAGAGTTTTAATAATGACCCCGGAAAGAAGGGCCGAGATCGGGCTCGGCGAGGAAGTATGCGCGTCGGGGAGCCAGGCGTGGAACGGAACAAGGGCCGCTTTCAGGCCAAAGCCGGCCACAAAAAGAGTGAGGATCAAATTCTTGATCGCGACCGCTCCCGTCGGAAAAGTTTGGGAGACCTGGGCCATATTAAAGGTCCCGGTCAGGCCGTAAACGAAACCGAGACCAAGCAGGATAAAAAGCGAGGCGATCTCCCCCAGCACGAAATATTTGAAAGCCGCTTCGATCTCCGCCCGCTGGTTGCCGAACCCAACCAGAGCGTAAGCGGAAAGGGCCCCGATCTCCAGAAAAACAAACAGGGTGAAAAAATCGCCGGTCAGGATCACGCCGTTGATGCCGGTTATCATTAGTAGCAGCAAAGCGTAATAGTTGTCCCGGTTGGCGAACTTTTTCATGTAGTCGATCGAATAAACGGCGGCCATCCAGGCGACAAAATTAGCGACCAGGAGATGGAGATGGCTCAAGCCGTCCAGGACCAAGCTGTTTCCTCCGGGCGAGAGCCAGCCGGAAAGGTTAAAAAGCAGGACCGTATTGAACGGCCGGAAAAAATAAAGCAGTAAGGCGCTCGCGAATAAATAAGCGGCCGCCAGGTTCGCCAGGCCGGCCGCCCCCGCCTTCTTTTGCCAGGAAAGGAGCATGATCGCCAGGGCGGCGACCAGCGGCGCCGCGATAAAGGCCGGTAAAAACAAGGTCATCCGTTCAGCTCCTTCATTTTTCCCGCGTCTAAAGATTGAAAAACAGCCTGGGCCCTGATCAGGAGGGTCAGGGCGATCAAGGTGACCGCCAGGATGATCAGCGCCGTCCCCCACTTCCGGTTACCGAGAAAAACCAGGAAGAAGTCGACCGCAAACTCCATGGTCAAGATCCCGATCGCGATCTTGTAAATATTTCGTTTGACCATCACGGTATACAGCCCGATCAGGAACAAAATTAAACAGCCGGCATACTCGTACATTATTCCTGCCCCTTATTACGCAGCATCGACAACAAAGCGATACCGGCGACGGCGACGATCACGATCATGCCAAAAACGTCGTAAGCGCGCAAAGTTTCGGCGTATTTAGTCGAGATCTCCTGCGGCGTGGGGAGGAGCCGCAGCGCCGGCAGGAAAAGCCATAAAGCCAGCAAGGCAAAAACCGCGGCGACGACATAACTTAGGGGAGCGCCGTGCGGCGCCTCATCGTTAACGATCCCCCGATTATTGAGGATCCTTATGAACAAATAAACGATCAAAGCGACCACCGCCAGCTGAAAAACGGCGAAGAAGTACGATTGGAAAACGAGAAAGGCGAGCGCCAGACAAGCGCCAACTCCCCCCAACGCGTACACGGAATAACGCAAGTCACGGCTTTCCGCCGCGACGACGGCGCAAACGATCGCGATCGCCAAGATAATATTCAGCATCTTTGCTCCCTATCGAAAAAGGATCAGGGCCGTGAACGCGAACCCGAAGAGGAGCCAGGCGGCATAGTTTTGGACAAAGCCATTATGCCAGCCGCGGACCAGGGCCGACAACCATTTTATCGAACCAACAGTCAGGTCGTATAAGCTGAACCGCTCGCTAAGCCGATAAACTTCTTTGACCCCTTCTGTTTCTTTAATCGTGTTATAAAACTCAACGCCGGTCACTCTGGTTGAGGCTTCCGGAAGAACTTCGCCGCCGATGTATGGGGGTTTGGCGACCGTTCTTCCGACCCCGCCAAGCCAATAAAAGACCAGCCCTAAAACCAGCCCGCCGAAGATCAGCAGCGCCGCTCCTTCGGAGTTCCATTGGCCGTGGATCGCCAAGCCCGGCACCGCCGGCAAGACCAGATATTTGAGCGGCCAAGACAAGATCCCGAATAAAACGCACAAAGCGGCAATAGCGCCCATGGGAACAAGCAAGCTCCAATGAACTTCGCTTCCTTCGCCCGTTCCCGGAGTTAAAAAAACCGCGTGAAGGATCTTCACAAAACTAGCCAAGGTCAGGGCGCTACCGAACATCGCCACCGCCAGCCAGGCAAAGCCCCAATTGCCGAGGTCAAGTAAGCCAAGATAGATCAGCCATTTTGAGGCGAAACCGTTAAACGGCGGCACGCCGGAGATCGACAAAGCGGCAATCAGAGCAAAGGCAAAGGTCCAGGGCATCGTTTTCGCCAGCCCGCCTAACTTGCGCAGATCGTCCGAGCCGGTCTGTTTTTCAACCGAGCCGGCGACCAGGAAAAGGAGGTTTTTATACAGGGCGTTGTTGATCAGATGAAAAATCCCGCCGGCCATGGCGAGCGGAACACCGCTGCCGATCCCGACGATCATGTAGCCGGCCTGGGAAACGGCATGGAACGAGAGAAGTTTTTTCATATTATGTTGGACCAAGGCGGCCATCACTCCAAAAAGAATGGTCACGGAGCCGATCAGCATCAAAGCTATGGAGAGCGGCGAGTTCGGGACCAGAACGTAGACGTCAAGACAAAGCCGGGCCAAAAGATAAATTCCGACCAGCTTATCGAGCGAAGCGGGGAGAAAGGCCATGACCGTGGCGGGGGTGCTTTCCGCCGCCGCCGGGACCCAAAAATGGAGCGGCACCACGCCGGTTTTGGCCATGATCCCAACCAGCAGGAAAAGAAAAGAGAGAACCGCGACCCAGCCGGTCAGCTGGACCTTGACCGCTCCGATCAGCGGCGTGACCGTCAGGGCGGAGAGCAAGCCCAGCCCGCAAAGCATCAGGGCGTCGGAGCCGCCGACCAAAAGGAGAGCCTTTTTCGCCGCTTCGGCTCCCCGTTCAGTATCGATCCCGATCAATAAATAAAGGAGAACGCCGAGCCCCCCCCAAAAAAAGATCAGGAGAATAAAATTGGCCGCGAAAAAAAGCCCGGCGGCCAAGCCCAAAGACATTATCAGGTAAGAATAATATTCATTCAGACGGGGACGTTCGGCCATATAGACGATGGAAAAGCCGCCGACCAGCAAAGTCAGGAGCGCCGCCAGGACAAAAAGAGCGCTCCCCAAGAAATTATATTGCAGGTCAAGTCCCGGGACCAGCGCCCCGGAATTAAAGTAGATCGCCAGCGCCAGTAAAAGAGTGAGCGCCGCTCCGGCCACGGCGATCCAACCGGCCAAACGGCGGGCCACAAGACAAAACAATCCGGCCACTATCGGCACACCTAAAGCGGCTAGCAACATTTATTGGCTCCTTCTGATCTCTTCGGTCCGTTCCTGGCTCAATCTGACCAGCTCCTCGCCGGTCAGTAACAGTCGGTTGTTCTGCGCGTCGATCGCCGCCATTCTTTCGGTACAACAATAGCAGGGATCGACCGCCGCGGTGATCAGCGCGGCATCGGAGATCTTCTGGCCGATGACCGTCTTCTTGAATGACGGAACGTTCATAAAAGAGGGGGCTCTGATTTTATGCCGCTCCGGATTATTTGAGCCGTTCGAGCGGCTAAAGTGGATAACTTCGCCGCGCGGCGCTTCGTGCAAACCGATCCCTTCCCCGATCCCGATCTCCCTGACCTCGACTTCGATCGGTCCGGGGGAGAGCTTCTTGAGCGACTGGCGGATGATCTTGACCGACTCTAAGATCTCCAGCAAACGGACGGCCGCCCGCGAGTAAACGTCGCCGTCCTGTAAAACGATCCTTTCGAACTCGACCTCCCGATAATTCGCGTAGGGGAAATCTTTACGGGTGTCGGCCGCCAGCCCGGAACCCCTGGCAACCGGACCAACCACGCCCAGATCGATCGCGTCCTGCTTCGATAATGTTCCGACATTTTTCGTCCGGGCCGCAATGATCGGGTCCTCGGCCACCGACTTATAAAGCATGACGATAAATTTTTCGACGCCGCTGATCGCTTCGTGCAGGCCGGACAGGTCGGTATCTTTGATGTCCCGCCGCACCCCCCCGATCTTGAACATATTATAATGATTGCGGTTGCCGGAAATGGCCTCGAAAATATCGAGGACCGGCTCGCGGTATTTCCAGGCCCACATGAAAACGGTATTGTAGCCGATGAAGTGGCCGGCCAGCCCGATCCAGAGGAGATGGCTGTGGATCCGCTCCAATTCGCCGATCACCATCCTGATGTAAAGAGCTCGCTGCGGCACTTCGATCCCGGAAATATTTTCCACTGCTTGGGTAAAGGCGAAAGGATGAGAAGTCGAACAGATCCCGCAGATCCGCTCGACGAGAAAGACCCCCTGGTCGTAGGTTTTGTTCTCGATCAGTTTTTCCACGCCGCGATGGTTGTAGCCAACCCGCACGTCGGCGTCGACGACCGTCTCGCCGTCGACATAAAACTTGAAGAACTCCGGCTCTTCCAGCAGGGGGTGGAACGGCCCGATCGGGATAATATTTTCTTTAACCATTGCCTGCTCCAGGGAGTTCGTTTTCCGATTCGAAGGTCTTTTTCCGGAGCGGATACTCGCCGGACGGCCAGTCGTCAGGCAGCAGCAGCTTCTCGAGCTTTGGGTGGCCGACAAAGAAAACCCCGAACATCTCGTGGATCTCCCGTTCGATCCAGTCGGCGGCCGGAATTATATCGATCATGGAGCCGATCGCCAAGTCCGGTTTTTCGACCATGACCCGCACGGAAATAAACACCCCCGCCTGATTGATCGCCAAGTGATAGATCAGTTCAATCCCAAAGCGTTGATCGATGGCGGAAATGGTCGAAAGGCGCCCGCCCAGCTCGGTATAGATGTGCCCGACAAGATCGCGCAGGCGGTCCCGGCCGGTCGTGACATAAAACCGTCCCTCCGCCTTTTCCTCAAGCTCCAGGTTAAAAACGCTTTTTATTTTTTCACCGATCTTCATTTGATCTTTTCCGCCGCTTTTATGATCCCGGCAATGATCGCTTCCGGTTTGGGAGGGCACCCCGGGACATAAACATCGACCGGAATGATCTCGTCGACCGGACTGACATAGTTATAACTATCGCGAAAGAGGTCGCCGGTACAGGCGCAAACCCCGACCGCCACGACCAGTTTCGGGTTGGGAACCTGGTCATACGCCCTTTTAAACCGTTCCAGCGATTGGCGGTTAACGATCCCCGCGACCAAGATCACATCGGCATGCCGAGGGGAGCCGACCAACGTTATCCCAAAACGTTCGACATCATGTTTCGGGGTCAGGCAATCAAGGATCTCAATATCACAGTTATTGCAGGCCGAAGCCCCCAAGTGATAGATCCAGAGCGATTTTTTACGACTCCATTTCAGCAAATCCATTGTCCTTTAATAACCGAGCAGCGCCAAAATTAAACCGAGCAGGGCCAAAAGGGTCCATGGCCCCCAAAAGAAACGGACCGCCTGGTCGATTCTAAGACGCGGCGCGGTGTTTTTCACGAGAACCATCAATGTCAGGATAATAACATATTTGATAATCAGGGCCAAAGCTCCCGGCCACCCAATTTGGCCTCCCCCCCAGAAAAGAGTGAT
This sequence comes from Candidatus Margulisiibacteriota bacterium, assembly GCA_041661965.1. Taxonomy (NCBI): domain Bacteria; kingdom Bacillati; phylum Candidatus Margulisiibacteriota; species Candidatus Margulisiibacteriota bacterium. The sequence continues at coordinate 495,878 of JBAZTH010000002.1, read as the reverse complement.
CAGGAGCAGGGGGAGAACATAGTAAAGCATCGCCTTGGCCGCCCGAAAGAGGGCCAGCGGCGCGCCGGAATATTCCAAGAGCGGTCCGGCCATCAATTCCTGCTCGGCCTCGGCAAGGTCAAAAGGAACCAGCCCGATCTTCGCCTGGAAAACAAGCAAAACGACGATAAAAGCGATCAGCCCGGAAAAGCTAAAGCCGAGCCAGCCGACGGTCGCCTGATAACTGATAAAATCGCCCAGCATGACCGAGCGGACCTTCACCAGTAAGGTGAACAAGGCGAGCAGGAAGGGCAATTCATACGCCAAGATCAGCTTCATTTCCCGGCTAGCCCCCAGGGCGGCAAGGGGGTTACGGGAGGCCGACCCGGCCAGGATCAGGGCGAGTGACGGAACGGTCAATAAATAAACGACCACGATCAGGTCACCGATAAAACCTTCGCTGATATCAAGGTTAGAAACCCCTAAAATAGTTGAACTGATCAGGACAGCGGAAAAAGCCAGGAGCGGGGCCAGCAGAAAAAGCCAGCGCAAGCCGCCGTCCGGAACATAGACTTCCTTGCCGAACAATTTGATCAGGTCAGTTAACGGCTGAAAGATGGGCGGCCCCTGGCGCCACTGGAGCCGGGCGGTGATTTTCCGATCGTACCAGCTGGCCAGCAAACCGATCGTTAACGACCAAAGAAAACCGGGCGCGACCAAGAGATAAAATAAGTTCATCTTCGCCTCCCGAGATAATTGGACAATAGCCTGGTCGAACCCAGGTTTTTCTTGACGTCAACGACTTGCTCGTCGACCTCGGCAAATGATAGGGCGCCCGAAGTGCAACTGGCGACACAGCGCGGGATCTCCCCTTCCGCCAACCGGTCGAAACAGAGGTCGCATTTGGGAGCAATGTGCTTGAAAAGATCGGGCTGGATCGTGCCGAAGGGACAGGCCAATTCGCAAGAATGACAGCCGACGCATTTTAGGTGGCTGCGCAAGACCATTCCGTCGGCCATTTTTTTCATCGCTTCGTTCGGACAAGCGGCGGCGCAGGCCGGTTGATCGCAATGCAGGCAATGGAGCGGCAATTTAGCATCATTTTCCGGCTCAGCGTGACCGAGCAACGACTGCAAATGATGCCCGTAAGCACAAGCGGCCGCACAGCTTTGGCAGCCGCAGCACAGATCTAAGTTTAGATAAACTCTCTTCGCCATCCTTATCCTTTCGCCCGGTACCAGAAAAAATTCTTGGCCAAATCGTTCCCGGCAAAATGGGTCACGTTTTCCACCGGATAATCGGGCAACGGTTCGAGCTTGGTTCCTTCATTAATAACGGTCCCCAGATCAAAGATCTCCCCAACCATGTTCGCGGCGGTTTCAGCGGCTTGTTTTTTTGCCGCTTCGACATCAAGATCGAATAATTCCGCCAGGAGGGCCGCGATCCCGCGGCCGCCCGCCGCCGGAACCATTGGTAAAGCGCGCGAGTTGCGACTACCGGAAAAGAGATACGAACCTTCCAGCTCCAAATGACTGGCTTGGGGAAAACAAACGCCATTTTTGAACTTTGGCGGAAAGAAGCGGCTGCCGATCAATAACTTGGGCGCAAACCGCTCCAGATCCGAGAGGTCCTCACCCAATAAAATCAGCCCCTGAATAACTCCTTGTTTCAACTTTTTCGCTAATTCGTAATAGTGGGCTCGACCGGGCTGCTGGTCATTAAATAAAGCGTTCAGGCCGATTGTATTCCCGCCCCCATAAAAGACGATCCATTTTTTATCGGCTAAACCGGCGAAAACACGGACAAAATAGGTCAACAAATCGTTCCGCCGTTTATTGGCGCTCGGCACGACGATCACCGTGCCGGCCGCGGCGCTGGAAAAATCAGCCGCGACCTCCCGCAGGGACTCGATAGGTAGGCCTATCTTATTGGCTAAATCGGAAAGCTCCCCTTCCCCGGCGCCGCTAAGCATCCTAACCAAAGCGGCGGCAAAGACCGCTTCCATCCCCGGCTTGAGGGTCAAGTGTTTATCGGCAAACCAGGCGGTATGTGACCGATGGGGATCGACAACGGTAATTTTACCTCTTTTCGCTTTGACCGCGTTGATCCGGCGGGAAAGGACGGGGCTCCGGGTCAGGACATCGCCGATGATCAACAGCTGATCGCTGTTTTCAATATCTTCAAGGGTCGCCGGATGATCTTCGGCCAGCCGCCAGGCGGCCCCCAGGCCGGCATCATCATCGGCCAGCTCCCCCCCCACGCAAAGATAGCGGGTCTTAAGTTTAGCCGCCAGCGCCGCCGCCGCGCCGCCATCTTCCAAACTGGCCAGAGGCGAGACAACGATCGCGACCGCGCCGGGATCAAGCAAGTCCAGCTCGCGCCGGACAAAAGAAAAAGCTTCGCTGAAAGAGGCCGGGTTTCCTCGAACACTCGGCACGGTCAGGCGGGCCGGATGATTCAACAGTTCAAAATTGTAATAGCCGCGGGGACAAAGCGACCCCTTATTGACCGGATTTTCCCGGTCGTAGTCGATCGCCACCGCCTCCCGACCCACGACTCGGCAGGCCAGGCCGCAGCCCAGCGAACAAAACAAGCAGACTGACTTTTTTATTTCCTTCATAAATTACCAGGGATCAGGAATATCTTTGATCTCCGACCAGGTAAAGACCGGCCCGTCCTTGCAGCACAAATGTTTTCCCAGATTACAGTGAAAACATTTGCCGATGCCGCAACTCATGTTTTTTTCCATCGATAGATAGAGGTTCTTTTCGCAAATCCCCAGTTCCAATAATTTTTTGGTGGCGAACTTCATCATGATCGGCGGACCGCAGACAATGGCCACCGCCGTTTCGAAGTCAACGTCCCCCGGTTTCATGATCTCGGTAACTACGCCAACTTCCCCCGGCCAATCGTCCGCTCCCCGGTCGACGGTCAGGACCAGATTGGCTTTTTTCCGCCAGCCGATCATTTCTTCTTTGTAGGGAAGATCGCGCGGCGAACGGGCCCCGAGCCGAAGCTCGATCTTATTTAAATGATCCAGTTCATGGAAAAGGGCGAGAAGCAAGGCGCGTAAAGGAGCGATCCCGACTCCGCCGCCGATGATATAGACATCTTTGCCGTGATATTTTTCCAGCGGGTACGGCCGGCCAAAAGGGCCGCGCAGCCCGACTGCTTCTCCCGGCTTAAGCTCATGCATCCGGCTGGTCGCCTGTCCGGCTTTCATTACGGTAAACTCGATCGTTTCGGTCTTCTTGGGATCGGAAGAGGGAGTGAACGGGCATTCTCCAACGCCCGGGATGGTCACTTGCATGAACTGGCCTGAAAGATAAGGGAGGGAAGTTTCCGGCCGCAAGATAAAGGTCTTGATCTGCGGCGTCTCGGTTATGATCTCCAGAACTTCCGCTTTAACCGGCTGGTATGGATTAGAGACGATCATTTTTTCAACTCCCGGTCGAGGACGGCAAAGATCTGCCGCATATTAATGTTCCCGGCGCAACCGTCGATACAGCGGCCGCAACCGACGCAGGTATAGCGCTGCAACCGGTCGTAAGAATAGTCGAACTTACAGTGATAACGGTTCTGCAACCGCTGATAAAGCAAGCCCCGCGGGTTACCGCCGCCGGCAACCCGGGCATAACCCGCCTTCAGGCAGGCATCCCAGACCTTATGGCGTTCCGATCCTTTCCCCGCCGGCTGGTCGGTAAGCAGAAAACAACTGCAGGTCGGGCAGATAAAATTACAGGCGCTGCATTCAACGCAATCCTTGGTGAGGTCACGCCAGCGGGGATTTTCCAGGTTCTTTTTATGAACAAAGGAGAGCTCGTGCTCCAACTGGTATTGCCAATTGACCTCCGTCAACCGCGTTTTGACCTTTTCCCGGTTAACGTTTTTCGCTTCCAGGGCCGGCTTCAAAACCTTTGAGAAAATGTTACGGTAATCGTCAACGATCCTTTTTCCTTTATCGCTCCCGATCTCAACAACAAAACCGTTGGGGACGACCGACAGGTTGAGGTCAAAATACCGTTCGGGATACGGCTGGCCGCCGACCATGGTGCAAAAACAGCTTTCACCGCAGCCGGTACAGTCGGCTCCGATCAGAATCGACTTTTCCCGATTGACCAGGTAGAAAGGGTCTTGAAAATCCCCTTCGCCGAAAACCCGGTCCAGGACATTGATCCCTTCCAAGTCGCAACCGCGCAGGCCTAAAAAGACCAGCGGGCCGGCGGAAAGATGGGCTTCTTCGTTGAAATAACGAGAAACCAGCTCCGCGACCTTAAAAAAATATCCTTTGACCGTTTCGACCGTGCGCCAGCCGGAGAGATCGATCCGCTGAACGTTTCCGGGATTGACGTCAAAAAGATATTTGCGGTTGAATTCACTGGCCGGGGCAACGACATGCGCTTTTTCCGTAAGCTGGGAAACTAAATAATTGAAGTCGTTTAAATTAATAAAATATTCGTTCATGCCGTTCTTTTCGATTGTAAACTAAGGATTTTTTATAGTCAACTTAAATAATGTTATAATTACTTCCATCTACTATGCCAATCAATCTTATTCTGACGGGGTTGGTTCTTTGGGGAGTGCTTGTCCCCTTTCAGCCGCAGGCGCCTGTTTTCCAAAATAAGACGGCGATCGTCGCCCGGATCGGCAACAATAACTACAAGCTGGAGATCGCCGATTCAATGAGTAAAAGAGGACGCGGTCTCTCCTGGCGGAAATCTCTGCCGACGGATCAGGGAATGCTCTTTCTCTTCGATCAACCGGGACAATACCATTTCGTCATGGACGGGATGCGTTTCCCGCTCGATTTTATTTGGTTGAATGACGGGACGGTGGTCGACCTGAAAGATAACGTCCCCCCCTTAAAGGCCAACCAACCTTCGATCAATTTAACCGCCAAGAACAAATTCGACCAGGCGATCGAACTCAACGCCGGCGAAATTGAAAAGAGCGGGCTTAAGATCGGCAATCGGGTCACCTATTTTTGACTATCCTCGTGAAAAATGATATAAATTACCCATGAACAAGCTAAAATACTACATCTCCAAACAAAACGAGTTTGTGATCGAAAACTACAATTCCGCCCCCACTTTTTCCAGTTTTTTCCCCGGAATAGCCGGTGTTTTTGGCTGTCCAATGTGGGTTTTTTACGCCAACCGGGGACAATGCCTTGCCTCCGCCGGAGTCCAGGATAAGAACGGGGCGATCATCGAATTCCATGCCGCCAATAAAGCTTATCGCGACGCCGCTCTGCAGGGCTTTCGGACCTTTCTGAAGGTCGACGGCCAATTTTATGAACCGTTCTCCGAACGATCGCCGTACAAAAACGAACTCCGGATCAACCCTTACGACATCCGGCTGGTCGAAGAAAACCCCGATCTTTTGGTCAGGGTTGAAGTCCATTATTACTCCATCCCGAACGAACAGTTCCCCGCCCTGGCCCGCCGGGTCAAGGTCGTTAACCTCGGCACAAAAAGCCGCCGGGTTGAAATAATCGACGGACTGCCGATCATTATCCCCTTTGGTTTCGAAGATTTTCTCCTCAAAAAGATGAGCCAAACGATCGAAGCCTGGTGCAAAGTCGAAAACCTGGAAAGCGGCGCCCCATTTTATAAATTAAAGGTCCTTCCGGCCGACAACGCCGAGACCAAGCTGTTGCAAAAAGGAAACTTCTTCGTCTCTTTCTGCCAGGACAGCCGGCCGGTCTCGATCATCGTCGACCCGACAATTGTCTTCGGCGAGAACAGCAGCCTGGAAGTCCCGGCCAATTTTGTCGACAAAAATCTCAAACTGCCGGCCAAACAACTGACTGATGGGTTTACTCCTTCAGCCTTTGCCTACAAGAAGTTTACCCTGACCGATGAATTCGAGCTTTCTTCGATCATCGGCCAGATCGACAGCCTCGACCTGCTCAATCGGGACAAGACCAGGTTAACGAGCCGCCAATATCTAAATGAAAAGGCCGCGGCCAACCAACAGCTGATCGACGGGATCTGCGACCTGATGGACATCGGCAGCGCGAGCAAGAGCTTCGATCTTTATTCCCGCTACACGTTCCTCGACAACGTCATGCGGGGGGGGCTGCCGGTCATGATCGGCGGCAAACCGGTCTATCTCTATTACCGGAAGCACGGCGACATGGAACGCGACTACAACGATTTTCGCCTGATGCCGACCTACTTTTCCCAGGGGAATGGGAATTACCGCGACATCAACCAGAACCGCCGAAACGATCTTTTCTTTAACCCGGAGATCGGCGCCGACAATATTTTCCGGTTCTTCAACCTGGTCCAGCTGGACGGCTTCAACCCTCTGGTCGTCCTGGGAAGTAAATACTTCATCGAATCGTCCCACGCCGCCGAGGCGCTGGCCAAAAAGCACCTCAAGTCGCCCACTAAAGAACAAAGCGAAAAGATCGCTCGCCCCTTTCTCCTTGGTGAATTATTGAAGGGCTTCGAGCAAGAAGGGATCAGCTATCTGACCTCCCGGGAAGAGTTCGCCGCCGATCTCATCGCCGCCAGCGAAGTCGAGGAAGGAGCGGTCCACGGCGAAGGCTACTGGATCGATCACCCCTTCTACAACACCGACTTGCTCGAAAGTTTTGAAGCGGTCTACCCCGACCGGATCAGCGACGTCCTCTTCAAGCAAAAGACGCTGACCTATTACGACAACGACCATGTCGTCGTCACGCGCAAGGAGAAATACAAGCTTTGCGGCGATAAAATCCGCCAGTACGAAAGCGTGAAGCTCGACCTGGAAAAATCAGCCTTGATCAATCACCGGGCCTGGAGCAAAAACACGGTCCGGGCCGACCACGGCAAGGGAAAGATCTACCACACCACTTTGGCGGCAAAATTACTTTGCCTGATCGCCAACAAAGCCGCCTCTTTCGACGCCGCGGGGATCGGCCTGGAAATGGAAGCGGACAAGCCGGACTGGTACGACGCGCTTAACGGCCTGCCCGGCTTGTTCGGCTCCTCGCTCTCGGAAACCTTAGAATTAAAAAGACTTAGCGGTTATTTTCGCCAACATTTGACTACGGAAGAAATTGCCCTGCCGGTCGAGGTCAAAGAGTTTATTGATCATCTCCTCCCGGTCCTGGCCGAAAGTAACAGCTTCAAATACTGGGAAAGCGCCGGCCAGATCAAAGAAAACTACCGCCAGAAAATTAGGTTCGGCGTGAGCGGCCATGAAAGTTCGATCGACCCCAAAGAAACCGGGGAACTGCTCGATCGGGTCATCGCCCGCTGCGACCAGGCGGCCAAAAAAGTCTTGGCCCACGGCAATTATTACACCTACTTTATCAACGAAGTCAGCGCCTACGATACAATCGGCAATGACGAGATCAAGGTCAAAGAATTCAGCCAAACTCCGCTCCCCCTCTTTTTAGAAGGGTTCGTTCACGCCCTGAAAGTTGAAAAGGATAAAAGCATTTACCAGCGGGTCAAAGCCAGTCCGCTCTTCGATAAAAAACTTAAGATGTACAAGGTCAACGCTCCGTTGGAATCGATGCCGGTCGAGATCGGGCGCTCCCGGATCTTTACCCCCGGCTGGCTGGAAAACGAATCGATCTTCGTCCACATGGAATACAAATATATGCTGGAATTGCTTAAGGCCGGGCTTTATAAAGAGTTTTTCGCCGACTTCAAAGAGGTCATGGTCCCTTTCATGGACCCAAAAGTCTATAAGCGGAGCATTCTGGAAAACTCTTCTTTTATCGTCAGCAGCGCCCATCCGAACGTTAAAAATCATGGCCGCGGCTTTGTCGCCCGGCTCTCCGGCGGCGCGGCCGAGTTCATCGACATGTGGCTGACCATGATGACCGGCAAAACAGTTTTCTCTCTCGATCCGGAAGGGAAGCTCCGCTTCCAGCTCAAACCAATTCTCCCCGCCTGGCTCTTCAAGAAGCAGGAAATAAGCTTCAAGCTTTTCGGTTCGATCGACGTTACTTATATTAATGCCAAAGGAAAAGACGCGTTTAGCGTCATTCCCTCCTCCTATAAGCTTTTTATTGACGACAAGGAAATCGAGATCCAGCAGCCGTTCATTAACGAGCCCTATGCGTCAATGATCAGGGAGCGGAAGGTCAAAAAGATAATCGCTAGGCTTAGCTAATTAAGCCTGGAAGCCTGCGACAATATCGTCGCGGCTTCCAAGGATCGTTAAAAGATAAATAAAGCAAGATTCTCTTATCCTGAGCTAGACTCAACACCCTAGATCTCTTGCAATCAATTCCCTACATAAAAAGGAGGCAATAAAAATGGCAATGGCAGCCTTTTTCCCTTGGCTAAAAATCGATGATGAAATAGAATTTGATGACTTTAATATTGTACCAGCTAAATCAGTTACATCAGCAAACCATGGCAGTAAAAATTCAATCGATTTTGTTCTCAAACCATATATCAACCATCAAGGTCTGCCCATTAATGAAGCTGTGTTTCTATTTTTAAAAATCAAGGATCTATTCAAAGATTTAGATGAAGGAGAAAGGGCTTATTTATTTTTAATCGCGGAAATTCTAGCCTTCTGCTCCTTATCATCAAGAAGTTACTTCGGAATATCAAATTATTGCAATCGAGACAATTTCACGCTTATTATCCAATCATTTGACGGAACGAATGGCTTTACAGTAAACACAAGGAGGCGAGATGGCCATTCAATTTCTTCTTATTCCGGCAACACCTTTTCAGCCAAAGCTCCATTTCATGTTGATTTAAATTACACCCTTTTTTTTGATGAGAATTTAGCAAAAGCATTGTTTAATGCCGAAAAGAATATGTCAGAAAACAAGTGGCAAAATATTTACGCAGCCATATTCAATTATAACCATTCAAACACTGATGACTATCAGATTTCAGAGCAACAGGAGCTGGTTATGTTGCTTGGCGCCTTCCAAAGATTGTTAGATTGTAGTAGCGCAAAGGCTGATGAGCTTGCTAAGGCATTTTTAGCAAAAACAATCCCTTCAGAGGAGATAAAAATATGCATCAGCAAAAAATTGAGCACTAAAACGCATAATTACAGATCACTTAGAGAAGCATGGATAAAGGACGCCTATGCATTACGAGGCCAGTACGCACATGGAAAGCATAAAACTCAAATGCATACTTATTGGAACAGACAAGAGCATCTCCTATTAGGGGCTTTCGTGTTCCCTTTGTTGTTAAAAATAGTTTTATCAAAAGAAAATTTTTATGAAATTACAGATTACGACAAAACAAACATTAATGCTTTTGAGTCATTGCTTGACGCTGATATATTTAATCCTCCAAAAGACCAGAAAAACAGTCTCGACTGGGAGTGGAACAGAATCCTAAACAATTCTTATGAAAGTAAGTATGCCAAGGAAATTGTTCGAGTTTTTTTAGAGAAGAAAGGCTCACAAGAACAAGATAATAGATAAGCTTTTATTACTTAAGAGGTCGAGCTAAATGTCGTAAACATATAATCTTTAAACAAGGAAACCGCGGCGATATTGCCGCTGGTTTCCTTGTATGACAAACCCGCGGTTAATAACAGCGACTAAACGTCGCTGTTATTTTTATGTGGCGCCAAGTTTGTCTTTTTGCTACAATGCATAGATTATGTATCCTTTTGGCGTAACTTTCTACCCCGACCAGTGGCCCCTGGGAACGTGGGAAGAAACCTTTAAACAGATCAAAGAGAGCGGGTTAAATATTGTCCGTTTCGGCGAGATGGCCTGGGACTGGGTCGAACCGGAACCCGGCAAGTACCGCTTTTACGACCTTGACCGGGCACTCGATCTTTGCGAAAAGGTCGGCCTGCAGGTACTGCTCGGCCTCCCCACTTCACAAGTTCCCAGCTGGTTTTACCGCAAATACCCGAACAGCCAACCGGTCGCCCAGGACGGGACCCTTTATCCGGAATACGGCCCTCGCCCTAACATCTGCAAGGACAACCCTCATTACCGGATGCACGCCGAAAAGTTGGTCAAAACGATGGTCAAGCGTTATGCCAAACATCTGGCGGTCGCCATGTGGCAGGTCGACAACGAGCCGGTCTATCCGCCGCTCGACCATACGACCAGCAACGACTTTTGCCATTGCGAACATTCCCGCCAGGCCTTCATTGCCTGGGCGAAAAAAAAGTACGGCACCATAAAGAATTTAAACGAGGCCTGGGGAACAAGATTTTGGACAACCACGTTTTTTTCTTTTGAAGATATTCTCACCCCGAAAGCCGGCATCTGGGAAGCGGTCTCGCCCCACATTTTTCTCGATTGGTTCCGCTTCAAGACCGACAGTTTGAGCCAGTGGATCAACCACTTGGCCGATGTCGTTCGGGAATACGATAAATTCCACAAGGTCGGGACCAACGGTTTTGTCGGGATCTGCACCCGGGTCCCCGACCACAGTAAAATGGTCGGCAACCTCGATTGGTACGGGCTTGATATTTATCCCAAAGGCGGCCGGATGGATCCCCAAGGGCTCGCTTTCCACTATGACCTCTGGCGCAGTTTTGTCCGCGGAACAAAAGCGGAATTCCACATTACCGAGCTTCAAGGTGGCCAGAACGTCCGTTGGGGAGCACCGGAATACGTCGAGGGACCGGAGATCAAGGGATGGACCACCTCCGCTCTCGATCATGGGGCCGAAGCGATCCTCTACCACGCCTGGCGGCCACCACTATTTGGGGCCGAGACCGGCGGTTTTGGGATCTGCAATGTCGACGGAACGCCGAGCAAACGGCTGGAAGTGATCAAAAAACTGGCCGGCGAGATCAGGACCGGTAAACTCAAAAAAGCCAACCTGAAAGCCAAGGTCGCGATCGCTTACCTGCGCGGCAGTGAGATCATGACCTATCAGGAACAGGGGCCACCCCGCGGTATCGCCGGACAATGGGAAGCGGTCCGCTCCGACATCGGGATGATGCACGCGATCCTCTCGATCAGCGGCGCCCACTCCGTCCTTTTCCAAAAAGGGGAACCGGCCGACTTTATCTTTGAAAGAGAACTCGACAGCGGCAACCTTCCCTATAAAGTAATTTTAATGCCGAACCCGTATCTCCTCTCGCAAAAGCAATACGATAATCTGAAGAAATGGGTCAACGCCGGCGGGCAACTGATTACTGAAGCCCGCTTCGGTTTGAAGAACGAAATGGGACACCTTTACGAACATCCGCTGATGGAAGATCTGGTCGGTGTTAAATACGAATTCACCGAACCGAAGCCGGCCGGATTTCTCGATGGATTGCAGGGTAAGCCGCGGACCGAACAGGTTTTCACCAAAAAGATCGGCAAAGGACTAGCGATCTACGCCAATTTCAGCCTCTTTTTACAGATCAAAAACGGCAACAAGAAGAGCTTGACTACCCTCCAAAAATACCTCTAAATAAGATCGCCGATCTATTCCATTTTTTCTTTTGGAACAGCAACCGATGTAACGGTAAAATATCCGAATTCTCCCCCTTTACACGGGCTAAGAATATTCATATATTCCAAGCCATAAAGGACCCCTTCCGGCTTTATACAATGGCTAAAATAATCCGCTCTCGCTTTTTCTTCGGCCTGTCCAATCTTATTAAGCAGGGCCTCCCCGGTTAGCTTGTGTTTTGTATCCGCGCCATCAATTTCCCCTCTCTGCCTGAAAACAATTATCCCGCCGCCAACACAGGCAAGATTTCTTTCCGCGGCAATTTTATCGATCACCCTTCCGCCAAGCGCCTTGCATTCGTCAATCTTTGGATCGCCGGCCGGTTTGTTGGCTCGCGCATATTCCCCCCGGTTGCCGCAGCCAGCAACAACCGCCGCCATCATAACTGGCATTGCGATCTTTCTTGTTAATTGCTTAATTTCTCTAATCATTTTTTTCTCCTTCTGATCCTGGCTTATTTAGTATTGCAGTAAAACACGACCACCCAGTTGCCTTCGGTTCTTGACCGGCCGTCTGGTAGTACAACGGGAGGGCCAGCTCGACCGAGCCCTTCCGCCATAGCCGCGCCGACACTTCTCCTCCTATATCCTCGACCGGTTTTGGCGCGGATTTCAGTTGGCTTAAGACATTTTCCCCTCTTTTCTCATCGTCAGTTTTATGCTAAAATAAGGGATATTCCCAACACAAGAAAGGAAGAGTTTAATGTCTAAGTACGGTCATTTCGATAAAAAGAACAAAGAGTTTGTTATAACCCGCCCCGATACCCCACTTCCCTGGATCAACTATTTAGGAGCCGACGAATATTGCGCCCTGATGTCCAACACCGCCGGAGGCTACAGCTTCCATAAAGACCCGAAAGAACGGCGGTTGACCCGCTACCGCTACAACAACGTCCCGATGGATCGCGGCGGACGCTATATTTACATCCGCGACAACAAGACCGAAAAGTTCTTCTCCCCCTCCTGGCAGCCAACGATGAAACTCGATAAATACGAATGCCGCCACGGAATCGGCTATACCGTCATCAGCTCGGAATACGCCGGGATCAAGACGAAAACGACCTATTTCGTCCCGCTGGGCGAAAACCTGGAGATCTGGATGCTCGAGATCAGCTCAAACAAAGACCGCGATCTTTCTGTTTTCCCGTTCGTCGAGTTCTGTCTCTGGGACGCCTTAAACGACATGACCGACTACCAATATAATCTGAACATCGGCCAGACCGAATATAAGGATGGGATCATCTATCATCTCTCCCGCCACCGGGTCAACCCGGACCTCGTCGGCTTCCTGGCTTGCGCGAACGCCCTGCCAAAAGGTTTTGACACCCAGCGCCGCGACTTCATGGGGACCTACGGCGACTTCTCCGCTCCGCGCGGGGTCGTTGAAGGAAAGATGAAGAATTCGATCGCCTGCGGCTGGTCGCCGGTCGGCGCCCTTAAAATTCCGGTCAAACTGAAAAAAGGGGAGACGAAGACCCTGATCTTCGTCCTCGGCTTCGAAGACAATCTCGAAGGCCCGGCAAAAAAGGTGAAACAGTTCAGCAAAAAAGAAGTGATCGAAAAAGAACTCAAGAAACTGGCCGAATACTGGGAAGGGAACCTCAACAAATTTGCCGTCGAGACCCCCGATGAAGAGCTAAACCTGATGGCGAATGTCTGGAACCAATACCAATGCCGGACCACCTTCAACTGGTCCCGTTCCGCCTCTTACTATGAATCAGGAATCGGCCGCGGGATGGGTTTCCGCGATTCCAACCAAGACACTCTCGGTTTTGTCCACATGATCCCGGGAAAAGTTAAAGAACGGATCAAAGACCTGGCCGCTACCCAATTAAAAGATGGAAGCGCCTATCACCAGTATTCGCCGCTCTACAAGAAGGCCAATCCTTCCGACCACAAGTACGGCGACGACCACCTCTGGCTGATCTACTCAACCGCCGGCTACGTTAAGGAAACCGGAGATATCGACTTCCTCAAAGAAGAGGTCACTTTCGCCGGCGAAGATTCCGGGACAATGTATGAGCATCTCGCCCGGGCGATCAGTTTCTCAACCTCTAACATCGGCGAGCACGGGATCCCTCGGATCCTCTTTGCCGATTGGAACGACTGCTTGAACCTCGACCAGGGAAAAGGGAGAGCGGAATCGGTCATGGTCGCCCAGATGCTGGTCGGCGCCGCTTATGAAGTGGCCAAACTAGCCGACCTCCTCGGCAAAAAAGAGGATGTCAAAAAATACACCCAGATTGCCGACGAGATGAAAGCGGTCATCAACAAAAAGTGCTGGGACGGCCAGTGGTATACCCGCGCTTACACCGACGAACTGGAACCGGTCGGTTCCAAGAGTTGCAAAGAAGGGAAGATCTACCTGGAAAGCCAGGCCTGGGCGGTCCTCTCCGGCACCGCCGATGAAGAGCGGGCCAAGCAATGTATGGACTCGGTAAAAAAGAACCTTTCGACTGAACACGGGATCATGGTCATGAACCCGCCGTATTCTAAATTCTACTGGCAGCTCGGTTCGATCGGCGTTTATCCTCCGGGACTCAAAGAGAACGGCGCGATCTTCTGCCATCCTAACCCATGGGCGATGATCGCCGAATGTCTGATTGGCCGCGGTGATCAGGCCTATGCCTATTACCGGGCGATCCTGCCGTCGGCCCGGCTTAAGATCGCCGATCTGCACAAGACTGAACCTTACGTCTACTGCCAAATGATCGCCGGCCGCGACCATAAAGATTTCGGCGAAGGAAAGAATTCCTGGCTGACCGGTTCCGCTTGCTGGAACTTTGTCGCCATGTCCCAATACATCATCGGGATCCGGGCCGACTATAAAGGGTTAACGATCGATCCGTGCATTCCCAAGGCCTGGAAAGGCTTTACCGCCCGCCGGGAATTCCGCGGCGCCACCTACAACATCTCGGTAAAGAACCCGAACGGGGTTAGCAAAGGGGTCAAGCAGATCACGCTGGACGGGAAAGAATTGAAGTCAAACATTCTGCCGGTCGGCAAAGCGGGACAAGAGCATAACGTCGAAGTTATTTTAGGCTAGCCTCTCCCACCGTTCCGATTCTCGGAACGGTCCCCCCTCTCCATCGAAGATGGAGAGGGCCTCGGACAAAACGAGGCGGGGTGAGATCATTGTATCGCCAGGACTTTGGTCTTGCCGATTGTTTTTCCATCAGCCACGATCCGGACAAAATAAACCCCATTTTCAACTTTTTCATCCAGGGCCGATTTACCGTCCCAAACCACCCGGCTAAGTCCGTCGCTCGCCCGGTTGGCGCTGGTCTCAAGTAATAACCTGATCAAACGGCCGGAAAGGTCAAATATATATACCTTGATCGGGCGATCGACGAGGTCTTGATAAGCGATCGTCAGCGTCTGGTCGACAGGAACAAAGGGATTGGGATAAGCGATCGCGTCTCCTTCCAATGACGCAACCATCGCGATCACCCTTCCCACTTGGGGAAAAAGCGGCGTAAAGATCATTGACGCCAAGCCCACGCTGCCGCTAAAATTACCGCTATATATTAACCCGGCAGCGCTTTCTCCGGCCACGCCGAAATTATCGTAGGCCGCGCTACCGGACTCGCCCGGCAGCATGGTCGACCCCTCCGGCGTCGTGGTCATAGCAAAGCCCGGCAGTGTCAGGCAAAGGAGGAGGGCCGCAAAATTGAAAGCTCTCATGAATTTAATCCTATAGTTTTTAGGCCAAGGTGTCAATTCCCAAGGCCGCTCCGGTTGACCCTCTGCCCGCTACCTTCTATAATAGAAAGACCAGGAGAGCCTTTATGAAAAAAATATTAACGTTTCTTTTTATTATGGCGATCATTAGTCCCGTGCTGGCGGTCCCGCAGTTTCTTAATTATCAAGGGGTCTTGCGGGATGATCAAGCTAGGCTGGTGACCGGCAATAAGGCGATGACCTTCAAGCTCTACGACGCGTTAAGCGGCGGGACTCTTATCTGGCAGCTGACCACCCCCGAGGTCACGGTCAGCAATGGACTCTATAACATTAAGCTTGGTCCGCTCGGCTATAATGAACTCGGCGCCGGCCCCCGCTGGCTGGAAGTCTCCATCGGCAGTGAAACTCTCGCCCCCCGGCTTGAGCTCCTCTCCATCGCCTATGCTATTAACGCCGGCTCGTCGGAAACGGCCGGCACCTTAGCCGGGTATTCGCCCGCTGCGACCGGCAGCGGCAGTTTTATTCCGGTTACTACCGGCGGGAAATTGGATTCTTCCGTTATCCCGGCCTCGGGCTCGGTCGCGAATGCCGACGCGGTCGATGGTTTCAGCGCCAGCGCCACCGCCACCGCCGGGCAAATTCTGCCGCTCGATAGCAACAAGCAATTAAAAGGGTTGTCGGTTTCGGCGGAAGCAAGCAGCGGTTATGCTTTTTTTGTTGCCGGTAAGTTCGGCGCGTCCAGTGGAGGAGCGGGTTCGCCTAGCGGCATAGCGACCATTACTGCGGGGAACAATTCCGTTACGGTAAACAACAGCTACGTTACCGCCACCAGCTTGATTTTGCTGACTCAAGGACCCTATAGCGCGAATATCGACATAAACACCAACGGAGTTTATATTAGGTCGCAATCAAACGGGCAATTTGTCGTAAAAACAAACGACAACACTTTCAGCGTCGGCGGCTCACAAACTTTGCCTATATATTATCTAATTATCAACTGAACCGGTCAGTCCCTGAAAATTTATCCCTTTAAAAACAGGCGAATAGGTTTCATAGCCTCCCGGGATATTGGTCGTAAGCTCAACTTCCGCTTCCACGTATCGACCGGAAACACCCGAGATCTCGCCGGACGAACCGAGCGGAGAAAAACTTCCGCTTAAAGGCAGGTTGCTCCCTCCCCGAACTCCGTTAACAGCTAAATTGGTCCCGGCCGGAAGCGTTCCGATTGCTACCGGCTTCACCTCGCCGCTCCCAAGATTATTGGTCGAACTCCCTAGATCAAAAAGCAAGTTGACCGAACCGCTGGCAACATAGCCGGTAAAATTATTAACCGAGCAAAAGTGCATGTAATGGGCGAAAGCGTTAATGCCGCTCGCCGAGCTCAAGTCCCCAAATTGGATCCGGTTCTCGCTGGAAGGCAAAAGCAGCTTTCCGACGCCGTTGATCGCTATGGGGAGCCTGGTGGCGATCGCCTCGTCCGCAAAAACTATGTAATCGCTCCCCCCGCCGCAAATCATCAATGAATGGGCGGCGCTGCTCATGTCGATCGCCGCGCCTTGGATCGAGTCATTGTCCGTGTCCCGGACCAAATTCGGCAAAAGACCGAGCTGCAAAGCTTTGGTCCCGTCCATGATGCCAAACGAACTCCCCTGTCCTTTGGCCGTTGAATTTTCGATCCTGGCCCGTCCCTGCACGCACCAGATATTCTGGTTCCCATTATCAAAACCGGCGCCCCGGCTCCAGGAAAGAGAACTATCGCTCGTCATTGTGTTGAGCCAAATCGCCCCCTCGTTGGTCGCGGTATCGACTTCCACCCCGGCCGAGATCGAACCGGCCGGCGGCGAAACCGGGGCCAACACCCACGGATCGGCGGCGGCCGACGGCATAATATTGTCGCTCGCTTTCCAGCATTTCAGGTTATTGCGCATCAAGATCAACCAGCCGTCAGGAATGGCGTTTGACGGCGGCAGGGTAAAATCATCGAGACCGACCAGATTGGATTTGCCGATCAGGACCGGGACCAGCGGCGGCAAGCCGCCTTCCTCATTAACCACGTCTTGGATGACGTCCGCCACATCGTCGGCAACATCCTGTCCGACGTCACTGACGACGTCCGGTCCGACTTCTGACAAAACGTCCTCTTGAACGTCGCTGACGACGTCCGGTCCGACTTCTGACAAAACGTCCTCTTGAACGTCTGGATTTAGGTGGTCAACATCGACATCTTTGGCGTTTTCTTCAATAACATCAGGCAAACCGGCGTCTTTGTCCGCGATCGCGGAGAGCCGTTCTTTTTCTTTCGCTCCCATCTCGGCAATATTCGCGCAGCCGAAAACCGTGGAGAGCGCCAAAGCGGAAGCCACAAATAAGGGCCTGCTCTCCTTAACCACTCTTGTCCGCGCCGCCAATCTATTTTCAACGGTCAGCGGTCTGATAGCGGGCGTTCGATTGATTCTTACTTCTCTGCTCATAAAGCCTCCCATTACTTAACCGATCCCGGCATCGGGGTCACGTTCGCTCTTTCGATCGACGACTCAACAACCTTTAGATCGGCAATGAACTGATCGACGTTAAGATAGCGCTCCTGTTTTTTGTACATAAGCGCTTTTTGCAGGACCCCCCGGAGATTGCCTAAAACATCCCGCATGACTCTCCGGTTTAATTCCGGGACCAGCGGGGCGACATCGGGAATTTTCGAATTGGTAATCGCGTCAATGTAGCGGTGAATATATTCCCCGTAACTTTCTTCAGTCCCCGTCGCTAAATTGACGCTGGAGGGAAAAGGCGGCTGGCCGGTCAATAAATTATAATAAAGGACCCCCAAGGCATAGATATCGGTCCGGTTATCGACCGGTCCCATGTGCGGAAAATGTTGTTCCGGCGCCATGTATTCCGGCGTCCCGAAAACCGCTCCGGTCTGGGTCATCCGGTGCTCCGCTTTGGTGTCTTTGGCGATCCCGAAATCGATCAGTTTGATCGTGCCGTTTCTGGCCAGCAGAATGTTGTCCGGTTTAATGTCCCGGTGGTAAATCCCGACCTGGTGAACCGCCTTAAACACTTCAGCGATCTCGATCATCATCCTGGTCGCTTCCAACGGATGGACCTGTTTGAATTTTCCCAGCAAGTCGGCCAAGCTAGCGCCGCCGACGAATTCCATGCTGTAGAACGGTATCCCGCTCAATTCCCCCTGACCGAAACAGGTCACGACATTGGAGTGATTGAACCGCATCAGCATTTCAGACTCTCTTATGAACCGGTCTCTTGACTCTTTGTCCAGATATTTGGCCAGTTTGAAAATTTCCAGCCGGTTCCCCTGGCTAAGATTGACCGCCAAACGAACAGTGGCACAACCCCCCTCGCCATAGGCTTCGGAAATCAGGTAGGTTTGAACGATTTTTCGACCGTTAAATTTGATTTCAATGTCTTTGATCATCCAACGCTCCCGATCGGAAGCGTTGATATTGCCGACCTCCATCGTCGCCAGTTTGATCTGCCGGCGCATCGAGCGCATCGCCAGAAGCGCGGCGGCCAAGCCGCCGGAAACGGAAAGAGCAAGCGATTCCGGGTGTACATCGAAGCGGTTGAAGGAGGCGGCCCGGTCGGCCGCTCCGGCGGCAACCCCGGCGGCGGCGATCATCCCGACCTTCATTGCTTTACTTAATTTCGGATAGCTCTGGGTAAACCGGCCGATCCCGGCCAGGACCCGACTGCTCGTCGCGACCATTATTTGGCCTCCGGTAACGGGGCAGTGGAATAAGGGATGAAAGGCAGACCGGCCGGCGGCAAAGCGCCGAAGCCAACCACAACCGCGCCGGTAACGGCGGTTCCCTTTCCATCTCCATTCTTGACCTGCTCCCCGCCGACGGAAGGATAAAGATAGAAATTCCCCAGCTTAATCCGCCCAACCAGCGAACCGCCGGTCCTAACCGTTTCAGAATCGTTTTGGATGAAGAGCGCCGGGCCGACGCCAAAAGTCGTCCCAAGGAAATAGCGGGCCTGCAGCAGGCTCGCGACTTTGGTGTAATCAAAGCGGGCCGCTCCGTCATGATTCCCGGACTGAAACCCGAGACCGGCATAGCCGCCAAACATCGTCGCTTCGCTAAGTTTGTCGTACCCGACAATCCCGCCAAAGAACGGCCTGATCGGCCCGAATTTTAAGGCTGCGCCGGGTTCAACGACCGCCCGGACCTGCGAATTACCATCCAAACTGCCGTAGAAAACCGATTCCGTAAAAGTGACCGCCAGCTTATCGGAGACATTATAGACCAACCGGCCGGCATTGGTCAGCCCGATCCGGCTGGGGTTCCGGGATTCAATGTTCCGGTCCGGCGCCCCGTTATAAAAATTATAATAACCGGCCTGCACAAAAAGCTTAAGCCGTTCCCCATTCAATTGGAAAGTTCCCCGCGCGTCATCGCTCCCTTCCTTGGTGTTTGAAGTCGTAACCAATTGGCCGCGATAATCGGCCTGGAGAGCGGTCGTGGAACTAAGCTTATACCGGGCCGAACCGCCGGCCAGGCCAAGCGCTCCGCCATTATCGCCGGAAACGTAACCTAGTCCGCCGATAAGCCGATAGTCAAAAGCCGGAGCCGGCTCTGTCCGCCGAGCCTTGGGCCTCGATCCATCAACCGACGGCAGGGGCGTTTTTGGGATTGTTTGCGCCGGCTGATCGATCATCTTGAGCCCCTGACAAGTCTCGCTCAAACGAGCATTGACCAGCCCAATCGTTATTTCCCCTTCGATCTTTCGTTGTAATCTGGCATTAAGCCGCTGGGCCAGTTCCCGCAGCGAATCGACTAAGCGGGTCATGTTGGGACTGCGGAGCCGTTCGGTATCCCGGGAAAGGACCAGCTCCAGGTTCTGGCTTTCCGGCGAAAGTTTGTCCCTAAGCTTGGTATAGATTTCTCTTGTTGAGACCATTGTCTCTAATAATTTTTCCAGATTCGCCGCGTCCTCTTTAAGTTTTTCTTGTTTAGTTTGGGGCATTTTTTTGAGCGCCGCGATGGTCTCTCTGATCGTGTTGATCCTCTTCTCAAATGGATCGGCGTCCGTCGCCGCCCGCGCTTTCTCCAGGAACAACATCCCGACTTCACTGGAAAAATTAATGCTGTTGACGGTCTGGTTCATCTGCTCGATCCTGTCGATCATCCCGACGATCCCTCTCATGTCCGACAGATAGAGAACTTCTTTTTCGGCTTGAGCCGCTTTTTGCTGATCAAGCCGCTGAACATGATAACTACTGCAGATTGCTTGTATGTCCATTTTTATTCTCCTACGCACCGTCCGCCCTTGGGGACTTGTCCAAGGGGGCACTTGATGTCGTTCCTGGGATTGTTTCGTCCCGAGCTTCGCGGCGGCACGGTCGGGACAGGAGCCGCGGTTACGGGCGGTAGTGACAGCGGCTGTTCAGTGGAAACGGAACTGGACGAAGCGGCCGGCGGAACAATCAATTTTTTTGGCTCGGGAGCCAAAGAACAAGCCGGCAAACTTGAATCATCAAGAACAACTACTTTGGTCAAATATTGACGAAGCAGCGGCCAATACCGGTTATCTCTAACTAAAATATCAAGGGGATTAACAAACCCCTTGGCCGCGAGTTCTTTCTCATAAGCCAAAGCTTGTTCGGTCGTTGCCGGCTGGTCGCACTTATTCCTCAAAATATAAGTCGCGAAAGCTCTTATAGTGGTCGTAAAATCGATTGGTATAATTCTATCCGCCATATCATTCCCCGCATATTCCTCGGCCGATAGAGCGGGAAATTTCACTTGAATTTATAAAAAAAGGACCCCGGTTAACCGGGGTCCTTACATTTATATGTGATGAAAGAGGCTATTTTGTGCCGAATTTAGTCAAATAAACAGCTCCCAGACCGCAAAGGCAGGCAACAAATTTAATAAAAAATCCGATGAAGGGGAGCAAGCCAACCAGAAAAAGTAAGCTTACCCCGGTCAAGGTTTCGACCATCATCGATTTGTTATAGATCCTGAAAGCGTTGAGCGTTTTCTTTCCCAGGAGGTGGCCGGCGCCAAAGTAGCCAAAAAAGGCGGCCGCCGCCATCAGCAGGACCCAGATCGGGATCAGCATTATGCCGATCAGGGAGATCGCGAGCACAATGGTGATCGGCAGAAAAAGAAGGAGGATCAACAAGCCGTAAAGAAAACTGCGCAGTAAGCCCTCTTCGATCGCGCCCGAAACCTTGCCCAGCTGGGAGATAAAGAGCGAAACCATAATCATGGTCAAGACGATAAAGCCAATAAAGGAAAGCAGTTTAAAAAGGACCAGCCCTTTCAAGATCCCGCCGTTGACAAAAAAGGTCATCGCCGAAGCAACCCCGGGAGCGGCGATCTCGATTGAGTTGCCGCGGACGATAGCGCCTGGCTCCTTCACGACTACGCCGCCGACCGCGACCGCGTCACCAACCACTTTCCCCGTCTCTTTCATAAAAACATTACCGCCGACCGCGACCGCGTCACCGGCGACTTTCCCGTAGACGGTAACATTGCCGCCGACGGAAACGGCATCCTTAACTTCGGCCCCCATTGGGACAACAACGCTGGAGCCGACTTTAACCAACGAGGAATCGTTTTTTCCAAGTTCTTTGATGACCGCAAAACATGAGGTTGCGAGCAGAACGATCGCGAGCAGGGCAAAAATCCTCTTTTTCATTGAGAAACCTCCTGGGTTTTATAGGGATTTTAATCGTTTGAATTATATTCCCCGGCCTCTAAAAAGTCAACCCGATCGCCGGCGGCTTTTTCTCTTAATTGGCGAGTATTTAACAATTCTTTCCCGTAGCCATGACCAGCGCAGCCAGGTCTGCAGTTCTTTCGCGCTCATCCTGATCTCCCGGACCTGATTGACCGGCAATTGATAGATGACCTTATACATCAGCGGCTCCCTCCTCTGCGATCAAGCGCCCGGTATTGAGTCGCTTCCGCGATATGTTCGGTCTTGATTACTGTTGCTCCCTCCAGGTCAGAGATGGTTCGGGCGACTTTCAGGATCCGATCATAAGAGCGGGCGCTTAAGCCAAGGTGGAGAATCGCCGCTTTTAGGAGCGTTTCCGCTTCCTTTTCCAGCCGGCAATGTTCACGCAACTGCCGGGAGGTCATCCTGGCGTTGCTAAAAGTCAAACTTCCGCTAAAGCGTTCTTTTTGTCGATCGCGAGCGGCAATTACCCGTTCCCTGATCACTCGCGAGCTCTCCCCGTCCGGTTGAGCGGTCAACTCCTCTCTGGTCAGCCTGGGGATCTCGACTTGCAGATCGATCCGGTCCAGCAGCGGACCGGAAAGCTTTGCCCAGTAGTTTTGGGTTTTAAGGGGGGAACAAACGCACGGCTTTACCGGATCGAGATAATTGCCGCAAGGGCAAGGGTTCATCGCCGCGACCAGCATAAAAGCGGCCGGATAAGTTAGGGTCGCTTGCGCTCGGGAAATGGTGACTTGTCCATCCTCCAAGGGCTGGCGCAAGACTTCCAAGACCCGCCGCTCAAACTCGGCAAATTCATCCAGGAACAAGACCCCGTAATGAGCCAGAGAAACTTCGCCCGGCCGGGGAATCCGTCCGCCCCCGATAATTCCGACATCGGAGGTCGTATGGTGAGGGGAACGAAACGGACGCCGGGTAATCAGCGGCTTTTTAGTATCGAGTAGTCCGGCAACCGAATAGAGGGTCGCAACTTCCAACGCTTCTTCAATAGTAAAGGGCGGCAGAATGCCGGGCAGCCGCCTGGCCAGCATCGTCTTTCCCGAACCAGGTGAACCAACCAATAAAATGTTGTGCCCTCCAGCCGCCGCCACTTCCAGCGCCCGCTTCCCGTGGCTCTGACCCTTGATATCGAAAAAGTCGAGCTCGTCGGCCTCGTTCCTGTTTAATAAGGTTTTGCCGTCAAAATGATGCGGCGCTAACGGCCGCTCGCCGTTGAGGTGGTCGATCGCTTCCCGTAAATTAGCGGCCGCAAACACTTCCACCCCTTCAACCAGCGCCGCCTCGTCCGCATTCTCCCGGGAAATCAAGATCCGCCGCCAGCCACTTCTCTTGGCCGCCAGACAGATCGGCAGGATTCCGTTGACCCGACGAACGGTCCCATCAAGCGATAATTCACCCAAGATTATATAGTCGCTAATGTCTTCTTTTATTAACCCGGCCAGCGCCAGCATTCCCAGGGCGATCGGCAGATCATACATTGGGCCCTCTTTTCTGATATCGGCCGGCGCCAGATTGATGATGAAATAACCGGGCGGGAATTCAAAACCGGAATTTAAGATCGCCGATCTGACCCGATCGCGGGATTCTTTTACCGAAGCATCCGGCAGGCCGACAATCGTTTGTCCGGGCAAGCCTTTCTGCGAATTGAGCTCAACTTCCACAAAGATAGCATCTAACCCATTGACCGCCGCCGAAACAACTTTGGTTAGCATCCGGAAACCTCAAACGCATTCTCCAGGTGGTCAATGATCGGCCCTCCCCCCTGATGACGAGTTATCGTCAAAACATCAAAGCGGCAGTTGAGATCCTTGATTCGATTGACAAAAAGGTAATAACGGGCGGCATGAATAAGGCTTTCTTTTTTACTTTTACTAATAGCGGAGGCTGGGGAGCGATAATTGTTAAATGAATAGTTTTTTACTTCAACAAAGACTAAATAATCACCGCTTCGCGCGATAAGATCGATCTCTCCTTGGTGAGAGCGGAAGTTCCTCGCGATGATCGAATAGCCTTTTACCCGCAGATACTGTTCCGCTGTCTGCTCCCCGCTAACACCAAGCAAATAACTTCTCATTGCCATAATGGGGAAAGTTAAGCAATCTTATTGCCACAAAAAATCCCCCCATCTTCCGGTTATTGAAGATGGGGGGAACTTGTTAATTTACTGCATCGTAAAGATGCTGGCCCGTGGAAAAACGGATAACATTACGAGCCGGGATGGTCAATTTTTTCCCGGTTTGCGGATTGCGTCCGGGGCGGGCTTTGCGGCGAAGCTTCTTCCAGGTTCCGAAACCAACCAAGCGGACATCCTGTCCTTTTTTCAATGAGCCTTCGATAGCGTTAAAGGTCGTGTCGAGGATGTTCATGATCTTAGCTTTCGGCAATTTTGTTTGTTTGGAAACGTAGGCGCAGAGATCTTGTTTATTCATTCACTTCACCTCCTCTCTTCGTTGATTGACATGGATTATAGCAACGCGGTTGTTTGTGTGTCAAGCAAATCAAAGGCTTCTGGCCACCGGCCCAAAAGAGCGGCGATGGATCGGACAGGCCCCGTGGGCGGCAATCAGCGCTAAGTGTTCCCTGGTCCCATAACCTTTGTGGCGCAAAAAATTATACTGCGGATATTTAGCGTGATATTTTACCATCAGCCGGTCCCGGGTAACCTTGGCAATTATAGAGGCCGCGGCAATTGATGGCGAGATCGCGTCGCCCCCGTTGATCCCGCGCATCGGAATGCTGACCTTTAAGCGATAGCGTTCGCCATCAACCAGTAAATACTCCGGCCGGATCTTAAGCGCGGCAATCGCCTTTTCCATCGCCAAACAATTGGCTCGGCCGACATTTATTCGATCAATTACGATGTGGCTAACCGCGGCAATCCCAATTCCCAGCGCAATAATGTTAATTTGGTCGAATAATACGTCCCGATGCCGCGCGGTCAATTGCTTGGAATCGTTCAGGCCGGGAAGATGATAGTTAGCAGGAAGAATAACCGCGGCGGCGACCAGCGGACCGGCCAAGGGGCCTCGTCCGGCCTCATCAATGCCGGCTATCAGCCTGAAGCCCTGGCAGGCAAGACGTTTTTCGTGTAGCGATGAGAGCATTAATTATCGGATTAGGCCAATTTTATTCAAGGGCCAAATCAACAGGAAAGCCTGCCCAATCAGGTTCCTCTTGGGTAAGCTTTGCCAGTAACGACTGTCATATGAATTCGGACGATTATCCCCCATGACAAAATATCTGTCGTTGGGGATAGTAATCGGGCCAAATGTCGCCGGCATGTCGCTTAGGTTGTTGTATTCATTGTTAAGGGGGTGGGTTTCAGCCAAAGGCTTGTCGTTAATGTAAACGACCCCTTTTTTCAACTCCAGCTTTTCCCCCGGAAGGCCAATAAGCCTTTTGATCAGATCTTTTTTATCAACACTGATTTCTGGAACAGAACGGAAGACAACAATATCAAACCGTTGCGGCGGACGGAAATGGTAAATTACTTTATTGACTGCTATCCGATCGGAAATCGCCAGGCCGGGAAGCATCGATTCCGAAGGGATCCAAAAGACTTGCAGAAAAAAGGCCCTGATGACCAAGGCCAGCAGGAGCGCGACAATGATCGTTTCAGCCCAGTCAAAAACCCAATTAAGCTTGGGCACTTTCCGGTCCTTCAGCGACTCCTTCATCAACCCGGATAGCGCGGCTGCCGATCCTCTTTCTTAAATAATAAAGCTTGGCCCGGCGGGTTTTTCCGCTCCGCAACAGGTCAACATGGTCGATCTTCGGTGAGTTGATCGGGAAAGTTCTTTCCACGCCAACACCTTGAACGATCTTTCGGACGGTAAAGTTCTTACGGGCGCCGACGCCGGAAAGCTTCAGGACGATCCCTTCAAAACCCTGGACCCGTTCCTTGCCCCCTTCGATGATCTTGGAGAAAACCTTAACGGTATCCCCCACTTTGAAATTCTTGATTTTCCTTTTTGTTCCCTCTTCGATCTCTTTAATCACTGACATCCCTAACATATTTTCTCTCCTTTTTGCCGGTCGCCGGCTATGAGCCAAGCAACCTATCTAATATTATAGCAACCGCCGACCGAACTGACAAATGATTGTACTCTGTCGGTCCGACGATCGGATCAAGCACCCCGTCAACTTTCTCAAAAACCTCGTCCGCCATTCCCCAACCGGTGCCAAATAAAAGCAGGTAGACCCCGTCGCCCTCTTTTAGGTCGCGCCGCAATTGCTCGAATTTTACCGTTCCTCTCGGCTTGGCGGAGGTCGCGATCACCTTCGGCCTTTGGTCTTCGGCTTCAGTTATTTCGGCAATGACCGAATCTAAAGTATCGGTTATCCTGATCAGCTTGAAAGCTTCGGCCCGGGTCCAGTTAAACTCCTGGGCCCCCTCGTCCAGCCAAAAGTCATGTATTCTCTGGGCAAAATTCCTTTGCGTCGGCATAGGATTGACCACAAAATACTTTTTAATCCCGAAGGTCACGGACGACCTGGCAATATCGTGCAGATCAAAACCGGTAATACAGGTCGTCACGATATCCCGGCGCTTGTTATAGATCGGGTGGTGCAACAAGGCCAGATACAAGACGCTCATTTTAATTCCTCAACGATCTCGGTCAATAAGACCCGGTCATCGGCACTGATCTGAACTCCGGCCAATAGTTCGGGACGCCGAAAAAGGGTCTTGCTCAAGGCCTCTTTTCGACGCCAGCGCTCGATCTGGGCGTGATGGCCGGAAAGCAAAACCTCCGGCACCCGGTTCCCCTCGAATTCTTCCGGTTTGGTGTAACAGGGATGGTCCAACAAACCGGAATAGAAAGAATCCCCTTCGACCGAAGCGGCTTCTTTCACCACTCCCGGGATCTGCCGGGCCATCGAATCGATCAAAACCATGGCCGGAAGCTCGCCACCGGTCAAAACATAATCGCCGATCGAGATTTCCTCATCAATCAAGGCACCGATCCGGTTATCGATCCCTTCGTAATGCCCGCAGATCATGACCAAATGTTCCAAGCTGGCCAGCTCATTAACCTTCGCCTGGGTCAATTTAGTTCCAGTCGGACAGAACATGATCACCCGATCGACCGGATCATTTTTCAAGGATCTAATGGCCGCAGCCACAACATCAGCTTTCATGACCATGCCGGGACCGCCGCCATAAGGCGTGTCATCGGCAGTTTTGTGCTTGTCGCTGGTAAAATCGCGGATATCGACAGCCCGTAGATCTAAAAGCCCTTTGTCCCGGGCCTTTTGGATAAGGCTTTGACTCATCGGTCCCTGAAACATTTCAGGGAAAAGGGTCAGTACGTCGACACGCATTTAGGCGCCGCGGATCTCCTGGACGACTCCGTCTTTAACAATGATTTCGGCGCCACCAACTTTTTTGTAAAGATTATCGCCGACCCCGACATTGACCGGCCCTTCCAACGGGCCCTGGACGAATTCCGAACCAACCTGAAGCCGCTTGGCCTCTTCGATCTTCATCATTAAATCGGCTTTGGACGCCGACTGGCGGTTCCGTTCTTCATCAAGCTGGTGCTTGAAAGCGGCCGCTTTCTGCATCAACCCTTTCTTCTTAAGATCTTCCAAGTAAGCCTTGCTTTGTCCTTCCATCTGGCCCAATTGGCCTTCTAAATTAGCAATGGCCCTCTCTAATTCTTTGATCAAATTCTGTTTGAAGGCCTCGGTTACGATCGCTTTAACCATGACGACTCTTTTGAGCTCTATTCCTTCTGCCATTATAGTCCCCCTCGTTGTTTATCTTCGGTCATAATTTCAACAGTGACTTTCTTTTGCTGTTTCGCGGCGGCCGCTTTAACGATCGTCCTGATGGAATTAGCGATCCGACCTTCTCGGCCGATCACCTTGCCTGAATCTTCCGGCGCGGTCTTGACCTCAACTACCGTGGCCGAATGTCCTTCCGCTTCTTTTATTTCAACTTGTTCCGGCTTATCAACCAGAAATTTAACGATATACTCGACAAGCTCTTTCATCACTAGCCTCCTACGGCTGGAGCAGCGGCGGCCGCTTCTTGGGGAACTTCCTTCTTCGACTTGCGTTTCGGCAAACTAGCCAGGTCGATCGCCGGCATGATCCCGACCTTCCCCAGCAGAATCCTGACTTTTTCCGTTGGTTCCGCCCCTTTTTTTAACCATTCTTTAACTTTTTCGTCCTTTAAATTAGTGAAAATGGTTTCCTTGCCCGGCTGGTAATTACCAAGGATTTCGATCACCGTGCTGGACGAAGCCTTGCTCTCGTCCTGAACGACTAAACGATAGATCGGCCGGTTTTTGGTCCCTACTCTTTGTAATTTGATTTTTGCTGCCATTTTTATACCTCATTCCAAGTAAAATATAACTCTGCTCATCAAGCGCAAAGCCTTTGTTATTATAGCATGGAAAGGCGTTTTTGATAAGAGGAAAAATTGTCCTTTAACTCTTCGAGGCTGTCGCCGCCGAACTTTTCCAGGAAACCGTTGGCCACTTCCAGGGCAACCACCGCCTCGCCGACCACCGCCGCCGCCTCTACCGCACTGACATCGGAACGCTCAACAAAAGCCTTCGTTTTGCTTTTTGTGACCAGATCAACGGAATCAAGCGGGTTTTTCAGAGTTGAGATCGGCTTCATGGCGGCGCGGAGAACTATGGGCTCGCCATTGGTCACCCCGCCTTCCAGCCCTCCGGCATGATTGGTTTTATGATAAAAACCGCGGTCTTGCTCATGAAAGACCTCATCGTGGACTTTGGAGCCGGGCAAAGAAGCGGCGGCAAAGCCAAGGCCGACCTCCACCCCTTTGATCGCCGGGATAGCCATCAACGCGGCGGCTAATTTGCCGTCCATTCGCCTATCCCACTGGACATAACTTCCGATGCCGGCCGGAACTCCGCTAACGATCACTTCAAAAACGCCCCCTAAAGTGTCTCCGGCTTCCCGAGCCCGGTCAATCGCGGCTTTGATCGAGTCTTCCCCGGTCGTCCCGCCAACCTGAACCAGCCGGCTCTCCACTTTAATGGCAAACTGCGCCAGGAGTTTTTTGGCGATCGCTCCAACAGCAACACGCCCGGCCGTTTCCCTGGCGGAAGCGCGCTCGAGGATGTTGCGAATATCTTTTTGGTTATACTTAATGGCCCCCGCCAGATCGGCATGGCCGGGCCGGATCTGGGAGATCGGTTTAGCAAAAAACTCCGTGCTCTTGTTGCCGATGGAGAGGGCGATCGGGCTCCCGATGGTCAGGCCGTTCCTGATCCCGGAAAGGATTTGGGCGACATCCTTTTCTATCCCCATTCTCGCTCCACGCCCATACCCTCCCTGACGACGCCCTAAATCGACGCTCAAATCATCGGACGATAAAGGAAGATTGGCCGGGCAACCGTCGAGAACGGCGACCAAGGCCGGACCATGGGATTCACCAGCGGTCAAATAGCGCAACATGATGAAAGTATAGCACGCGGTTTAAGCATTGAACATATTTCATTCAAGTGCTAGACTTTCGACGTTATATTATTGGGGGGTGCCCTATGAGGAACAAAGATTTTAGTCCCGCCCTGCGGATTGCCGTTGTCTACGCGGCCTTCGGCATATATGGGTCGTCTCGACAGACTTTATCGCTCAACTGCTTTCCGGTTCGCGCCAACAATTATCGATTTTTCAAACTTACAAGGGGAGCCTGTTCGTTTTCTTCAGCGCCGTCACTCTCTTTCTGGTCGCTTTTCGGGAGATGCGGCTCCGGGGGAAAGCGGAATGGTCGCAGCTGAAAGCGGAAAGATATTTTCAGGACCTGTTCGAGAAATCAACCACTCCTTCCCTGATTTTTAAGGACGGTCATTTCATCAACGCTAATCCGACCGCGCTGAAAATGCTCGGACTGGAAAGCCTAAACGAACTTTTAAACAAGAATCCGGTCGACATTTCACCGGAAAAACAACCGGACGGCCAACTTTCAAAAGAAAAAAACATCCTGGAGATCAATCAAGCGACCACCAAGGGCTCGACCCGCTTTGAATGGATCCATCTTCGCCGGGACGGATCGACCTTCCCGGTCGAGGTCAATTTAACTTCCATCGGCACGCCGGATGGCAAGCTGATTTATGGCACCTGGACCGATATTTCCGAAAGGAAAAACAGGGAGGCGGAACTTAAAAAAAGCGAGGAAGCATACCGAACGCTGGCGGAAAATCTTCCCGGACTGGTTTTTCGCTGTCATCTGGAAAAAGGGCACGCAATGCAGCTCTTCAACAACATGCTGGCCCCGTTGACCGGCTACACGGAACAGGAATTAATGAAGGACGGCCTTTGCACGATCGAACCGATCATTCACCCCGACGACAAACAGATGGTCATGGATACGCTCAAAGAATCGGTCTATTACAACAAGCCGTTCCGGATCGAATACCGGATCATCCACAAGACCGGCCAAGTAAAGTACCTTAGCCACCGGGGGCGCCCGGTCTACGACGACCTGGGGAAGGCCCTTTATATCGACGGGGTCTTTTTTGACGTGACCGACAGCAAACAAGCGGACCAACGGCTGGCCGAGAACGAAGCTCGCTTTAAAACTCTTTTTGAGGTCTCGCCCAATCCGATCTTCATTGAATCGCTCGACGGCAAAATCATCGATTGCAACGCCGCCGCCGCCAAATTGTTCGGTTATACCAAGGACGAAATGCTCCGGCTTAACACGGCCGCGCTGGTCCCGCCTCAAGTCGCGGCCTCTTTTCCCGACCTGGTAAAAATGGTCCTGGAAAAAGGGGAATTTTTTACCGAAGCGCAAAACAAGAAAAAGAGCGGCGAACTTTTCCCGGCCGAGGTCTGGATCAAAGCGATCGAAGTAAACGGCCAAAAGATGGTCCTGGTCGCGGTCCAGGACGTTACCGGCCGGAAATTAACCGAAGGGAAAATGAAGGAAGAGCTGGAGATGCTCTCCCTGATCAGCAATACCGCCGCCGGACGGGAACTAAAAATGATCGAGATGGAAAAAGAAGTCAACGCTCTATTAAAAGAATTAGGAAAAGAGGCAAAATATAAATAAGGTTTGAGTCTGCCCCCCGCTTGCTTTATAATTGTCTCGTGGTTAAAATCGCCGAATTTCTTAACAATGTCGAGGCCGTGGACCAGGATTTTATCGGCACGATCGCCTTCCGCAATGAAGAGCTGACCCTTCCCGACGGCAGCAAGGTCGCGCTGGGGCTGGACGACGGCCATTGGGTCGTCGTCTATCAGGCAAAAAGCGGCGCACCGTTCGAGGTCCTCGATTATAACGTTCACGACCAAAAGATCTACGTCGAAAAAAAGATCGGCGGCGAAAAAGAACTGGCCCGCTTTCGGAAAATCGTGCGTTATTTTATGGACCACGCCCAGACCGCCGATCTGGTCACAATCTTGCCGCCGGAGGTTGCCTGATGAAGGACATTCACGGACTGGGAGCGTTCGGTATCGTCCCGCACTTGAGCGAGGACGCGCTTAAACAGGCCAGATTGGCCGGCATTAAAACACGTGCCGGGAAGATCGCTTATCTGACCGCCACCGGGAAGAGAACCGGCCAGCCGACGATCGAAGAAGGGATCTTGCCGGCTAAAGGGGCGCTTAAATGGATCGCCCAATCACTTGAGGAGGAAAACCAATGAGAAGCGACGCCTTGAAAAAACGGGCCCCGATCCGCGCCTTGATCCACGCCACCGGAGTTTCGCCGGAAGAAATGAGAAAGCCCTTCATTGGGCTGGCTTCGAGCTTTACTGACCTTGTCCCCGGCCACGTTGACATGCGCGCGCTGGAAAGAGTGATCGAAAAAGGGATCCACGCCGGCGGCGGCGTCTCTTTCACCTTCGGCCTGCCGGCTATTTGCGACGGGATCGCCATGGGGCACAAGGGAATGTATTATTCCCTCCCTTCGCGCGAACTGATCGCCGATACCATTGAATCGGTCGCCGAAGCGCATCAGCTCGATGGGCTGGTCCTGCTGACCGCTTGCGATAAGATCACCCCCGGCATGCTGATGGCGGCCGCCCGGCTCAATATCCCGACGATCCTGGTCACCGCCGGGCCGATGCTGACCGGTTGTTATAAAATGACCAG
Source organism: Candidatus Margulisiibacteriota bacterium (assembly GCA_041661965.1). Taxonomy (NCBI): domain Bacteria; kingdom Bacillati; phylum Candidatus Margulisiibacteriota; species Candidatus Margulisiibacteriota bacterium. The sequence goes on along the minus strand of JBAZTH010000002.1, from coordinate 464,044 downwards.
GCTCGACCTCGTCCACGACACTTTCGAAGCCGAAGCCGCTTTCAAGCAGGGAAAGATCACTAAAAAAGATCTCGAAGGGTTGACGCTAAACGCCTGCCCGGGCGCCGGTTCCTGTTCCGGGATGTTCACCGCCAACACGATGGCCTGTGCCGGGGAAGCGCTCGGCATGTCGCTCCCCTTCTGCGGGACCGCGCTAGCCGTTTCAGCCAAGAAAAAAATGATCGCTTACCAAAGCGGCCAGAGGATCGTCGAATTGGTCGAAAAGAATATCACCCCGCGCAAGATTATGAACCTGAAGGCTTTTACCAACGCGATCCGGATCGACATGGCGCTCGGCGGGTCAACGAACGCCGTATTGCACCTGACCGCGATCGCCAGGGAAGCCAGGATCAAACTGCCGCTCGAGCTTTTTGACGAGATCAGCAAAGCGACCCCGCATCTCACGAGCCTGCGCCCCAGCGGCAATCACTTCATGGAAGACTTCGAACACGCCGGCGGGGTCCCGGCGGCGATGCATGTTCTGCAAAAAGCGCTCCTTGATAATCCAACCGTCTCCGGTCTGACGATCAAGCAAATCGCCGCCGCCGGAGAAGTTTTCGACAAAGAGATCATCCGCTCAACCGCCAACCCCTATCACAAGGAAGGGAGCCTGGCGATCCTGAAAGGGAACCTCGCCCCGGAAGGCGGGGTGGTCAAACAAGCCGCCGTCGCCGCCAAAATGATGAAGTTCACCGGCAAAGCCAAGGTCTACGATTCCGAAGATGCCGCCCAGAAAGCGATCCTCGGCGGCAAAGTCAAATCGGGAGATGTCGTCGTGATCCGCTATGAGGGGCCCAAAGGGGGGCCGGGAATGAGAGAGATGCTTTACCCGACTTCGGCGATCGCGGGGATGGGCTTGTCCGAATCGGTCGCCCTGATTACCGACGGCCGATTTTCCGGCGGATCGCGCGGCCCCTGCATCGGCCACGTCTCTCCGGAAGCGGCGGCCGGCGGACCGATCGCCATCCTTAAAGACGGCGATATTATTGAGATCGATATTCCCAACCGGAAGTTGAACGTTAGATTAAGCGATACGGAGATCAATCTGCGGCTGCGGCAGTGGAAAGAACCGAAACCAAAGTTCGAAACCGGCTGGCTGGCCAGATATCAAAAGCTGGTTACTTCGGCGAGTACCGGGGCAGTTCTTAAGTAGATTTAAGAGTTGCTGTGCATCGGGACAACGGCGTAAGCGCCGGAAAGCGCCCTAAGAACGTGGAAAAACCTTAGATAGCTTTGCTGTAGTATTATCGCGCTGTGGGTAATTAAGACCTGAACTTCAAATTCATCTCTCTGCGCCCTGGTTCGAATGAGCTGCCGCCTTGCTTTTTCTAATTCCCCCATCATTATCTCCGGACTGCTTCCCTGCCTTGCTAATTCGGCAATTCGATCGCCCTGATCAGCAGGCTGGCGCTGCCAAACCTCTTCAAAAGCGGCCAGGCCGGTCTTTCTGTTGCTTAAGTCCCCGATCCTGGCGCTGACTTCAGTATGCAACTTTCTCTCCGCTGGATTGATCTTCATGCACAGCACGGTATAAAGCGCGATTTCCGCCAGGCGGTCAAAACTGCTGTCCAGGCTCTCTTCTTTCACCGCGTGGCCATTTACAAACACATGCATTAAGCCATCCAACACGGTTGCAAGCCTATATTTCCTGAAATACTCGTTGAACGGAAACTCGGCAGGCAAAAACTCCAGCGCTCTTTCGCACACTGCCAGCTCCCTTTTCGCCTTCTCGACACAACGAAACGCGTTTAACTCCGCTCCTTTTCCGGGCATCAGGCTGGTTAAACTTCTAACCCTTTCCTGAAAAATCCTCACCCTAGCCTCACTCCCGGGCAAAAAAGCGAAATTGTGCAGCGGCAAATTATGCTCGTTGCATCTTTTTGGATCGATCAAAATGAGGGTCAGCTCCTCCGCGAGGCGCGACAGGTGCCCTAAATTCTCTTCACGCCCCGACGAAATCGGCACAAAAACCTTTGGCGGCACAACTGCCAATGTCCGCCCCTTCGCCCCCAAAACAGGGACCAAAGTCGCGCCGGTGGTTTGATAAAAGGCCGCGCAAACTTTGCCGATCGCTTGAGGGAAGTCGAGCGGCGAAGCGGCCGCCGGCCGAGGGGCGACCCTGCTTAATCGGCTTAGATCAATTGAAATTTTAGGCAACTTGATTGACATACAAGTTAATATCAACCCTTTTTGGGAAAAATTTCACTTTACCAGGCTTAATTTTGAAATCGCCCATTTTCTATGCTAAAATTAGCGTATGGAAATCTCCGGCGCGCAAGCTTTATTGGAGTCGTTAAAACACGAAGGGGTCGAGATTATTTTCGGTTACCCCGGCGGAGTCGTCTTGCCGCTTTATGACGCCATGTATTCCTTTAAAGGGGTCAAACACGTCCTCGTTCGCCATGAACAGGGAGCCGCCCACGCCGCCGACGGCTATGCCCGGGCAACCGGCAAAGTCGGGGTTTGCCTGGCCACTTCCGGCCCCGGCGCCACCAACCTGATCACCGGTATCGCCAACGCTTACATGGACTCGATTCCGATGGTCGCCATCACCGGACAGGTTGCGACCCCTCTCCTCGGCCGTGATTCTTTCCAGGAAGCGGACTTGACCGGGATCACCATGCCGATCACCAAGCATAACTATCTCGTCAAAAAGACCGAGGACCTGCCGCGAATCATTAAAGAGGCGTTCTATATTGCCAGGACCGGTCGGCCCGGCCCGGTTTTAATCGATATTCCCAAAGATATCTTTGTCAATAAAATCAAATACAAATATCCGGACAAAATAGAGCTGGAAAGCTATAAGCCAACTTATGAAGGGCACCCTAAACAGATCGCTATGGCAGTCAAAGCAATCCAGGCGGCACAAAAAGCGGTCATCTATGCCGGCGGCGGGGTAGTCGCATCCGAGGCGGCCAAAGAACTGCGGGAATTGGCTGAAAAGTGCCATTTCCCGGTCACCACCACCTTGATGGGGATCGGCGGTTTTCCCGGGACCCACGAACTCTCCCTAGGCATGCTTGGGATGCACGGGACCGCTTACGCCAATTACGCCGTAACCGAATGCGATCTTTTAATTGCCGTCGGCGCCAGGTTTGACGATCGGGTCACCGGCCATATTGCCCGGTTCGCCCCCAACGCCAAGATCATCCATATCGATATCGATCCGGCCGAGATCGGCAAGAATGTCCGGGTCGACGTCCCGATCGTCGGCGACGTGAAAAACGTCCTGCAGGCGATCCTGACCAAACTTGGGGACAAAGAAAAGAACCAGGCCTGGCTTGACCAGATCAACGAATGGAAGGCCAAGTATCCTCTTTCTTACAAGAAAGAAGGGGGCTTGAAACCGCAGTTCATTCTGGAAGAACTTTACGCGCTGACCAAGGATCGGGAAACGATTATCGTCACCGAAGTCGGTCAACACCAGATGTGGGCCGCGATGTTTTATAAATACGACCAACCCCGGAACTGGATCTCCTCCGGCGGGTTGGGAACGATGGGCTTTGGCCTCCCAGCCGCCAATGGCGCCCAGTTCGGCAGGCCTAACGCGCTGGTGATCGACATTGCCGGCGACGGTTCGATCCAAATGAACATCCAGGAATTGACCACCGCGGTCAACCATCGCTTGCCGATCAAGATCTTTGTTTTCGACAACTGTTTTCTCGGCATGGTCCGCCAGTGGCAGGAACTGATCTACGATCGGCACTATTCCCACACCCAGCTCTGCAACAACCCCGATCTGGTGAAAGTCGCCGAAGCCTACGGCGCGGTCGGCTTCCGGGTCACCAAAGAAGAAGAGATCCGTCCGACCATTGAAAAAGCGTTCGCCATTAACGATCGCCCGGTCCTGATCGACTTTATCACGGCCAAAGAGGAAAACGTTTACCCCTTTGTGCCGCCCGGCCAGGCGATCAATGAAATGATTATTGACTAGAGGTAATTACATGAGACATATAATATCAGTTATTGTTGAGAATAAACCGGGGGTCCTGACCAGGGTCGCGGGGCTTTTCGCCCGCCGGGGCTTTAATATTGAAAGCCTGGCGGTCGGCACCACCGAAACCCCGGAAGTCTCCCGGATGACGATCGTCGCCGAAGGGGACGAACAGGATTTGGAACAGATCATCAAACAGCTTTATAAGCTGATCGATACCATGAAAGTTTTTGACCTGCCAGCCGATAAAGCGATCGAACGAGAGCTCGTTCTGATCAAGGTCGCGGCTAACGATAAGACCCGCCAGGAGATCACCCAGATCGTCGATATTTTCCGGGGGAAGATCGTCGACGTAGCCGAAACCTCGATGACCATCGAGATCGTCGGGGACGAGAACAAAGTGGCGGGCGCGGAAAAACTGCTCGCCAAATTCGGCGTCCGCGAACTTGTCCGGACCGGCGTCATCGGCCTCCTGCGCGGCAGCGCCGAGTAATTTAAACTATCTTGCCGTCCCTCATGACGACCCTCGAAGAACCGTCCGCGTCTATCAGGGTCAGCGTCGGGTGCCACATTAAATGATCACGATGGGTTTGTGAGGTATTCACTCCGCCAAACTCTTCGTTTCCTCCCGCCGCAAAATGGACCGTGCCGTATATTTTTTCATCGAACAGCATTTCGCCGGTTTGGGGGAAATCGGCCACGCCGATCCCCAGCTCGCCAATCACCGCCGCTTGGGGATCGTCCTTTTGCCAGATGGCATCCAGCAGCCTGGTTAAGAAAAGGTCTGTCCGCGACTGCCCTAAATATTCAATATTTTTAATTACCCCGTTGCGAAAGCCAAACCTAATCGGCGCCGCGGGGACGCCAAAGTCGCCGATCGTCCCGTCAACAATGGCAATCCCATTGGCCGAATCCTCAAGCGGGGCAAAATACGCTTCGCCCGGAGGCCAGTTCCCGAACGTGCCTGGTTTCTCAATTGTTAATTCGCAATGTAACGGCCGGTTCCCAATGCCTAACATCAAAGAGGTCCCCCGTTGAGTTTCAATCTTGACTGCTTTGGCCCCTTGGTAGGCTTCATTTAAGACTGCCATCCTTTGCGCCATAATGCCATAATCGACGTCCCACTGAAGGGCTTCGTCGGTTATGCCGGGAGAATGCATGACCCGGCTTTGTTGCCCAATCGGGATAAGATGACGAGGAATATCCTTCATTTTTTCGGCCAGCTTTCGGCCTATTTGATAGGATAAGAGTTGAATCCTAAAAGGTGTTTCGGGCTTGCCCTCTCTCGTTACCCCGCTGGTAAACGTATTAACAAACACATAAGGGCCACCTTCGGATACGCTGGCCAGCAAATTGTCGATCCCGCCATCCTCGAATCTGCGTTCTCCCAGATCAAAAGACCTGACTTCATGTCCCAAATCCTTCGCCGCTGAAATAAAAGCCGCCCCAACGGCAGCGCGAGGAGCGTCATGGGTCACATAAACCCGTTCCCCCGGTTTAACCTTTAAAGTATGTTGTAAGATCCCTCTCGCGCTCGCAGTCATCTTTGCCGTCGTTCCAATAATCATAAATTTCCTCCAATTTAAATATATTCAAAGACTTCGTCCTAACCATTATCATTGTCTTTCCGAAACAATTTCAGGTAATTTTAGGTAAGGCGGTTCGCTCTCTTTTTGCGCTATTTATCTCGCTATGTTATAATTAAACAACTTATTTTGAGATTTTATCTACGATTTGAGGAGGACAATTATGGCAAAAGTTTATTATGACCAGGACGCTGATCTTAACGTATTAAAGGGGAAAACGATCGCCGTTGTCGGCTACGGCTCGCAAGGACGAGGCCAATCGCTCAACCTGAAAGATAGCGGCTTGAACGTCGTTATCGCTCTGCGGAACGACTCCGCCAGCTGGGAGAAAGCGAAATCGGACGGCCAGAAGGTTTTGACGATCGCCGAAGCGGCCAAAGCAGCCGATATTCTCCAGATCCTGATCCCGGACGAGATCCAAGGGGACGTTTACAAAGAAGAGATCGCCCCATTTATGAAGGCGGGAAAGACCCTGATGTTCTCCCACGGCTTTAACATCCATTTCGGCCAGATCGTGCCGCCGAAAGATGTCGATGTCGTCATGGTCGCCCCCAAAGGACCGGGCCCGATGGTCCGGATCATGTACGAACAGGGAGCCGGCGTTCCTTCATTGATCGCTATCCATCAGGACGCCTCCGGTAAAGCCAAGCAGACCGCGCTCGCCTATGCCAAAGGGATCGGCGGGACCCGGGCCGGCGTTTTTGAAACAACCTTTAAAGAAGAAACCGAGACCGACCTTTTCGGCGAACAGACCGTCCTTTGCGGCGGGACCTCCGCCCTGGTCAAAGCCGGGTTTGAAACCCTGGTCGAAGCCGGGTACCAGCCGGAAATGGCCTACTTCGAATGCCTGCATGAATTGAAACTGATCGTCGACCTGATGAATTCCAAAGGGATCTGGGGGATGCGCCAAGCGATCAGCAATACCGCCAAATGGGGGGATGTCACCGTCGGGCCGAAGATCATCGATGCCGGTGTCAAAGCCCGGATGAAAGCGGCCCTCACCAATATTCAAAACGGGACCTTTGCCAAAGAGTGGCTGGCGGAGAGCAAGTCCGGCCAGAAGAACTTCAAAGCCCTGCTGGAAAAAGATAAGGGGCATCTAATCGAAAAAGTCGGCGGGGAACTCCGCAAGATGATGAACTGGTTGAGTAAAAAGTAGTCTTTCCCGCGGATCGTTTAGTCTTTTTTAATTTGTGGTCGGAGGGATAAAGACTGTGAAGGTCGTCCCTCCGCCAATCTTGGTCGCGACGCTGATCGTTCCGCCAAGTTCTTCCACCAATTTCCTTACAATATACAAACCCAGCCCGGTCCCCTCTTTTTCTGATTTTGTCGTATAAAACGGCTTGAAAATGTGGGGCAACGCCTCTGCCGCTATTCCTGACCCATTATCACTGACCGCCAAACTGATCCCATCCTCCGTTCTCTTGGTCATGACAATAATTTTCCCTTCTTCAGCGACGGCATGGCAGGCATTATTTATCAGGTTCAAAACGATCTGCATTAATTTCTGCTTTTTACCAAAAACCATCGGATTGCTTTCGTCCATTTCCATCTGCAGAACGACTGACTTCCGCCGCAAGTCGGCAGCGCTCAAGGCTTTAACCCCCAGAACCACCTCATTGATCGAGTAAAGCGAATCAGCGGCATTCCCCCGGCCTAAATCCTGAATCGTCTGAATGATCGCTTTGATATGCTCCAGGCCGGTTAATGCTCCGTCGATATACCCCTTGATTTTTTTATAACTGGCAAGAGCCGCCCCTTCCCGATTAAGCGCTTCGCCGATCAGATAAAGGGCGCCGTGCAGTCCGGTCAGTTGGTTGTTGATCTCGTGCGCGACCGCCGCCGCCCCCAAGCCGATATCCGCCAGCCGGGTTTGTTCCGCGGCGACCTCTCTGGCTTTATTCCTTTCGAACTCGAGCTGCTGCTGGCTAAGCAATAATTCGATCAAGAAAGGCAGGCCGTTTTCCGCCTCTTTTTTTTCCAAATAGCAGTCAACATTTTGGCTGGCTTTAACGGCCCCCCCCGCTTCAACCGGATCGTATTCGGTCAAAACAATGATCTTGGCGCCGGGCAACTGGTGCTTGATCCGTTCGACCATTTCGTCGGCCAGCTCCTTCTTCCCGACGTCGATGATCGTCAGGTTGACCTGAACGTTGCGGAGCAATAACAGCGTTTCATTGTTCGGCGGCAAGAATAAATATTCGTGATCAAGGCCGGAGATCAACCCTTCCATCTTCTTGATAAGTTTGTCGTCGCCGCTTATCAATAAAACTTTGGCTTTGCCGTATATCGGACCATCGGAGCCGTGCCCGACTTTGCCGTTGCGTGAAAAAGAGATCGTGTAAGTGCCGGAGTCTGAACGTGAAGCGGCAGCCTCCTGCTTCGGCCGGCTAGCTTGTGGTCCGCCGCCGGCGATCGCCCGCGGCCGCACCCTAATCGGGGAAAAACCAGAAATAAACATCGTCGTCTCCTCTCATGAAGTAGTACTACGTTTTCGCTTTGTCGTCGTAATAATTTCAGTGAATTTTTTGACCGGCCGGATTAGGCGCATGAAAGAGGCTACAGCTCCAGTTTCAGCCCGTGGGTTTTCAGCCATTTTCGCCGTTCTTTATAATTTGGAACAATTGACGCGACCTTGGCCCAAAACAGCTTGGAATGGTTGAGATAATGGAGGTGGCTTAACTCATGGACAACGACATAATCGACGATCTCCAGCGGAGCCATCACCAGTTTCCAATTAAAATTAAGGTTCCCCTTTCGGGAACAGCTCCCCCATTGCCGGCGATGCTCCTTGACCGCAACCTTCCCGGGATAAACGGCTAACTTTGACGAGTAGAACGCGATCCGCTCGGCCAGAATTTTCCCGGCCGCCGAATAATACCAGGCGCGGATCAGCTTTTTGATTGATCGGGGATCCTTTCTTGGCCCGGGACTGACAACAACTTGCTCCGCCTGCAAATATACCCCTTTGGCCAGCGCGTGATCGTGCCGCAACTGGTATTCCCGGCCTAAGAACAAAAGCAGTTCGCCTTCTTGAAAAGTCTTTTCTTGCCAAGCCGGTTGCGCGGCGAAAAGAGCAAGCTTTTCTTCGATCCACGCTTGCTTGTCCTTCAGCACCTCGTTGATCTGCGCCTGGCTGACCCAAAACGGAGCGGCCACGGCAACCCCGCGCCTCGGATCAACGGTGATCCCAACACTCCGGCGGCGCCGGCTTCTCTTTAACTGATAATTAAATGCCATGACCAGATGATAGCATATGGTATAATTCCTTACATGAAAAATAAACTATTATTGGTCGTTGTTCTAATGATCTTCGCGGCTACCTTGTCCGCGGCAGGAAGGAAAAAAACAATGGATAAAACTTACGCGATCCTGGAGACTTCGATGGGGAAAATCGTCTGCGAATTGCTTGACAAGGAAGCGCCGCAAACGGTCAGGAATTTTGTCGGCCTGGCCAAGGGAGAGATCGGCTGGCTGGACCCCAAGACCGGCGAGATCGAGAAAAAACCGTTATATGACGGGACCATTTTCCACCGGGTAATTCCCGACTTCATGATCCAGGGGGGAGATCCGCTGGGGAACGGCATGGGAGGCCCCGGCTATAAGTTCGATGACGAAACGCCGCAAACCACCACCTTCGATAAGCCGGGACGCCTGGCCATGGCCAATTCCGGCCCGAACACCAACGGCAGCCAATTCTTCATCACCGTCGCGCCGACCGGCTGGCTTGACGGCAAACACACCATCTTCGGCAAAGTTATCAAAGGTTACGACCTTGTCGAAAAGATCTCCCAGGCGGAACGGGACGAGCGCGATCGGCCGCGGACCGAGATCGTCCTGAAAAAAGTCACGATCACCAATAAGAAACCGTGATCGCGCAGGTTTTGGAAATACTGCTGCACTTCGTTACCAATACGATCTCACAGATCGGCTATGCGGGAATTTTTATCCTAATGACCCTGGAATCGGCCTGTATTCCAATCCCCTCCGAATTGATCATGCCCTTTTCCGGCTATCTAGTCTCTACCGGCAAAATGACCTTGCTTGGAGCAACTCTAATGGGAGCGCTGGGAAATTTGCTGGGAGCGGTCTTAACCTACGCGATCGGCTATTACGGCGGGCGCCCTTTCGTGCTTAAGTACGGCAAGTATTTTTTTATCAAAGAGAAAGAAGTCCATCACGCTGAAAAATTCTTCGCCAAGCACGGTGATTTTGCCGTCTTTATCGCCCGCAACCTGCCGGTGATCAGGACCTTCATCTCACTGCCGGCCGGGGTAGCGGAGATGCCTTTCTTGAAATTCTCGCTCTATTCGTTCCTTGGTTCGATCCCCTGGTGTTTTGCCTTGACCTATCTGGGCTATCTTCTGGGGAGCAATTGGCTGATCATCAGAAAATACGGGGATATTATTGATATCTTAGTCGGGCTGGTCATTCTCGCTTTTCTAGCCAAGTGGATTTATGACTATTATCACGAAAAGAACGGACGGAGTTAAACTATTTCTCGCGGATAATAGTCTTCAAAGCTATCAAAGATAAAAGCGATCTGGTCATTATGGAAAGCCGATGCCCCCACTTCAGCACATAAAGCGCTTATTGAATAGATCGGCCCCCGTCTCGCTTCAGCAGCATAAGTTGGCAGGAGACGATGCTGATCAAGATTCAGAGGATCAACGGTTAATAAATAGTACAACTCCATATTTCGCAGCCATTTTGCCGCTCTGTCGGGAGCGCTCTCAATTTGGACCAACGCCCCATTTTTCATCCCTTTCCCCAATGTTTGCTCCTTGGTCAAACCAACATAAAAGCAGTAGCCCCCTTCTTTGTTCCAACGGCTCCAAATCCGCCAGTAGTCCGGCCCGTTATCCAACAAATTCATCGCTCCGTCATAATTGGTTTCGTGAAACAATGGAAAGTTTACTTTTTGAACGATCTCAATCCCATTTGCTTGGGCGTTAAGCTGCATTTGGCGCGCGGCATTTGAATAATATTCGTATGCTTCCCGCAAAGGATTATCGGCTAAGAAACTCTCGCGCCGACTCTCTTCTTCGTGGTCAAGCCAGACAAATCTGGGCTGCCGAATTTTTTCAAAGTCGACCGTTTTGACAATCCGTCCTTCCCGAAGCTCGCTTAAAATCCGGGGTTGTTTATAGACATCCGCCAGGCCTACGGCATTAATTATCAGGTCGCCAGGCCGCAAGGCGGCCCGCTTAGCTTCGGTCACCGGAATTAACGGGGAATGATATCCCTGATAGCCGTTGCGCTGATGATAAGCGCGAAATGCCGTTTGCTTTTGTTTATAGTTATTTGGTAAAGGGTCTAATTGAAGAACCATACTCGCCTCCAGGATATTATCGGCGTATTTTGGCGTTTATTTCACTTTCCAGCAATCTATGCTAGTATTTTGCTATGAAAAAGGGCATTACTATCCTCGGCTCCACCGGCTCGATCGGCAAACAAACACTGGAAATTGTTTCCATTTACCCCAGCCGTTTAAACGTTGTCGCTTTGGCCGCCAGGAACGATATCCCGATCCTGGTCGAGCAGATCAAGAAATTCCAACCGCAGCTCGTTGCCCTGGCGACTGAAGAAGGGAAACAAAAGCTCCTAGCCGCCCTCCCTGATATCAAGGCGGAAGTCGTCGTTGGCCCCGAAGGTTTGGTCAAAGCGGCGACAATGCCGACCGCTAAAATGGTAGTCGTCGCGATCCCCGGCGCCGCCCCCCTTTCGGCCGCGTTAGCCGCGGTCCAGGCCAAGAAAGATATTGCCCTGGCCACGAAAGAAGTCCTTGTCGCCGCCGGTGACCTGTTCATGAAAGAGGTCGCGGCCAATAAAGTGCGAATCTTCCCAATCGACAGCGAGCACAGCGCCATCACCCAATGTTTACGGGGAGAAGATCGCAAAACGATCAAGAAGCTGATCATTACCGCTTCCGGGGGGCCTTTTTTAAAGACCCCGGTGGAAAAGTTCGCCACGCTGACCGCTAAAGAAGCTTTAAAACACCCGACCTGGAAGATGGGGCCCAAAGTCACCATTGATTCCGCCACTTTGATGAACAAAGGGCTGGAAGTGATCGAAGCTCACCATCTCTTTGGGCTCGATTATTCCCAGATCGAGGTCATTATCCACCCCGAAAGTACCATCCACTCCATGGTTGAGTTCATTGACGGCTCGGTCATCGCCCAGTTAGGCGCCCCTGACATGCGGATCCCGATCCAATACGCCCTGCTGGAAGAGGAACGACAGCAAAATATGTGGGGCCGGCTCGATTTCACCAAGGTCGCGCAACTGACCTTCCAAAAGCCGGACTTCACCAAGTTCCCTTGCCTGCAGTACGCTTATGAGGCTGGCAAAAAAGGCGGGACCATGACCGCCGTTCTTAACGCCGCCAGCGAAGTCGCCGTCCGCCAGTTTCTTGATGGTAAGATCAGCTTCGCCGAGATCCCCCAGCGGGTCAAAGCGGTCCTGGATAAGCACGAAAGCCAGCCTATTGCCTCACTTGATAATGTCCTAGCCGCCGACGCTTGGGCTAGGACAGCTTAAAAACGTCACGTCATATGTTATACTTATTGCATGAGTAAATTCGACTTGGAAACCTTGCGTCATTCTACCTCCCACCTCCTGGCCCAGGCGGTCATGGAGATCTTCCCAGGAGTAAAACTTGGGATCGGCCCATCGACCGAAGACGGTTTTTATTACGATTTTGATCTGCCGCAGGCAATCACCCCCGAAGATCTTCCGAAAATCGAAAAAGCGATGAAGGATATCTGCAAGAAAAACCAGAAATTCGAACGGCAGGAAGTGAGCAAAGACGAAGCGCTCCGTTTATTTGAGGAAAAAGGGGAAAAATATAAGGTCGAGATCATCAAAGATCTTGAGACTGACAAGGTCACTCTCTATCGCAATGGCGACTTTGTCGACCTCTGCCGCGGCCCCCACGTTGATTTTACCGGCCGGATCAAGGCCTTCAAACTCCTCTCCATCGCCGGCGCTTACTGGCGCGGGATAGAGACCAATCCGATGATGCAGCGGATCTACGGAACCGCCTTTCCAACCAAAGAAGAGCTTGATACCTATCTCGCCAATCTGGAAGAGGCCAAGAAGCGCGATCACCGTAAATTGGGCAAAGAGCTAGACCTCTTCTCCCTCCACGAAGAAGCCGGAGCCGGGTTAGTCTATTATCACCCGAAAGGGGCGATGCTCCGCAGTCTGATCGAAGATTTTATGAAAAAAGAGAATCTCAAACGGGGTTACGAACAGGTTTATATCCCTCATATCGCCAAGATCGATCTCTGGAACACTTCCGGCCATACTAATTATTATCGCGAAAACATGTATTTCATGAAGATCGATGAACAAGAGTATGTCGTTAAACCGATGAACTGCCCGGGCCATATTCTGATCTATAGCCGTAAGACTCGAAGCTACCGCGATCTGCCGATCCGCTATTTTGAATTCGGCACGGTCTATCGCTACGAAAAATCGGGCGTTCTCCATGGACTGCTGCGGGTCCGGGGCTTTACCCAGGATGACGCCCACATCTTCTGCCGGGAAGACCAGCTTGAGGGAGAGATCGTGCAAACGTTGGATTTTATCGCGTTTGTCATGAAAACATTCGGCTTTGATTTCAAGATCAACCTCTCGACCCGGCCGGAAAGTTTTGCCGGCACGATCGACAATTGGGAAAAAGCAACCGCTATCCTGGAAAAAGCGCTTCAAGATAGGGGCCTTCCCTTCGAGATCGATCCGGGTGCCGGCGTTTTCTACGGTCCGAAGATCGATGTTAAGCTCAAAGACTCCCTGGGCCGGGCCTGGCAGGGACCGACTGTTCAGGTTGATTTCAACCTCCCCCAACGTTTTAACCTTAATTACATTGGCGAAGATGGAAAACAAAAGACGCCAGTGATGGTCCATCGCGCTATTTTAGGCAGTTTGGAGCGATTTATTGGGGCTTTGATCGAACATTACGGCGGGGCGTTCCCCTTCTGGCTCGCGCCAACCCAAGTCTCGATCCTGCCGGTCTCTGACCGCCATAACGACTACGCAGACAAAGTTGCCGCCCAGCTCCGGGAGATCGGGGTCCGGGTCGAAGTCGACCCCCGCCGGGAGACTATTGGCGCTAAAATCCGCAACGCCCAGCTCCAAAAAGTCCCTTATATGCTGATTGTTGGGGATAAAGAAGAGCAAGCCGGCACGGTCGCCATCCGCTCCCGCGAAAAGGGAGAGATCGGCGTTAAGACGATCCAGGATTTTTCCTTTGACCTCCGCCCTGAAATGCGCTATAATTAGATTGTATGGGGGCTAACAATTAAACAGTATCAGGTTAATGAACGCATTTGGGCCAAGGAAGTCAGACTGATTGACGAAAACGGACAACAGCTTGGCAACCGCCCAACCCCCGAAGCACTTCGTCTGGCGCGCGAGCGCGGTTGCGATCTTATTTTGATCGCGCCGGCCGCGACTCCGCCGGTCGCCAAGATCGGCGACTACGGCAAGCTTAAGTACGAATTGTCTAAAAAGGATAAAGAGGCGCGCAAATCCTCTAAATCCGGGGTTATAAAAGAAGTTAAGCTCTCCCCCAAGATCGCCCAGCACGATTTTGACGTGCGGGTAAACAAGACCTTGGAATTCCTCGCGAAGGGATTTAAGGTCAAGATCAACATTTTCTTCCGGGGAAGAGAAATGGCCCATAAAGAACTGGGACATCGGGTCCTGGAACGAATGATTGAAGCAGTTACGGAGGCGGGCAAGCCAGAGGCTCCTCCAAAGATGGAAGGGAAAAACCTAAATCTAATGCTTGCGCCGGTGAAACATTAATGCCTAAAGCAAAAACAAGACGAGCGGCCGCGAAAAGGTTCGAAATTAAAAAGTCGGGAAAGATCTTAAGACGGTCTTCCGGATTACGCCACCTTTTGGAATGGAAATCAGCTTCCAAAAGACGGCGCCTGAAAGCGAAGAAAGAAGTTTCGCCTTCGGACGTTCGGCGGATCCACGATATGTTGCCAGGAGGCTAAGAAATGGTTAGGGTTAAAAGAGGATTTGTTGCTCGTCGCCGAAGAAAAAAGATTTTCAACCGGGCTAAAGGGTTCCGCCGGACGGTTAGGACCCAGTTCCGCCGCGCCAAGACCGCGGTTTTCAAGGCTTTAACGCACGCGACCCGCGGACGGCGCCAGAAAAAGCGGGATATGCGCTCCTTGTGGATCGGCCGGATCAACGCCGCCGCGGTAGCCGCCGGCCTGAAATATAACACTCTCATCTCCGGCTTAAAAAAAGCCGGCGTCGCGCTGGACCGCAAAATGCTGGCCGACCTCGCCATGAACGATCCGGCGACCTTCGCCAAGATCGTTGAAGTCGCCGCCAAGGCATGATCGAGCTGATTGTCGGTGGGTTAGGTTTTGACCCGCGCAATCTCTCCCCCTTGGTCCTGCTCCGCGATCAGGAAGAGCTGAACTTTCTCCCCATCTGGATCGGCGTGTTTGAAGCTGCCGCCGTCGCCATGGAGATGCAAGGGGTTAAGCCCCCCCGCCCGATGACCCACGATCTCCTGCGCAATTCCATTGAAGCCCTCGGCGGCAAAGTCAAACAAGTGATCATTACTGACGTTAAAGAGGGAACCTTCTTCGCGACCATCAACATCGAAACAAAAGAAGGTAAGATTTTAAACATCGATGCCCGCCCATCCGACGCGATCGCCCTGGCGGTCCGCTGTCACATTCCAATCCTGGTTTCAGAAGTCGTCATGATGCAGGCCAAGCTGGTCAATTCGGAAAAAGACGCCGAAGAGACGAAAAAATTCAATGATTTTGTGCAGGATATCCGCCCCGAAGACTTCACCAAGTACTACAACAAAGATTAACTGCGGGAAATAAGAATAACTCCGGCGACTATTACCACGATCCCCAGCCAACGAACGGCGCTGACCGGCTCACGGAACAAATACATTGAGACCAAGGCAACCAAAACGTAGCCGATGCTGACCATCGGATAGACCAGGCTTAAGGGCAAGCGGGAAAGGACGACCAGCCAGAACAAGGAAGAAAGGCCAAAACAAACAAAACCAAAAAAGACCCAGGGATTGAGGACCATCGGAATAATTTTCACTAATAGCTGGTTAAATGGGAACGCACCAAACGCAACCATTCCTTTTTTCATCATTAATTGCCCGGCGACCGCCAATAAAATCGATGTGACCATGATCAAATAGTTTGTCATTTTATAGTTCCCTCTTTCTTTCAATTTTTCCCGAGTTTAATTCTCCGCGCATAACCACTCTGGCGGAAGCAAAGGAACCGACCGAGTAGACGATCGGAGCCCCTTTTTCCCTAACAACCTTGATCTGGCCGGCCGCCAAAACAATCGTTTCACCGAGCGCCGATTTTAACAGCCATTCTTTCTTGTTTGTTAGGACCGGCAAATCGGTAAACCAATCAGGGTTCGCCCTTAGACGGGCTTCCCCCCACTCCAGCCCGCCGGACGCCAGCCAATAGCCCTTTTCCTTGAGCAACATCGCTTGCGACGTCCAGAGGTTATTATAAACTATTCTGGTCGCAATTACACCCAAGGTTAGGATCGTCCCGCCAATAACCAGCGCTAAGATCAAGGCGACCCCGCGGCTCATTCCCTGCATATCAAGACCTGCCGTTGATTGAGAGTCATTTCTATCGTGTTCGACCCGATCGACCGGAACGTTAAGCCCTGTATTTCGCCCGGATTCGAGAGGGGCTGACTGCTTTTCCCGCTCCTTCGCTTAACAATCCCTCCTTCGTAAAGATAAGAGAAGATTAGACTGTCCGTTGTAATTTCGGCCTCGTTTGAAGCGATAATATTAACCTTGTCCGCGCCGCGTAAACTGCTCACTATCCGCCAGGCGAGGATGGTTTCCGCCTGTTGGCCTAAACTTCGCGCTATAACCTTGTCGCCGCTTTTTATCTCACCGGCCAGAATCGAAAGCATAACCGGCATTATCACCGCTAATAAACCAAGAACGACCAGCAGTTCAATCAAAGTAAAACCCCGTTTCATTCCAAACACCTTAGCGTGGTAAAGCGCTCTTCGTTGCCGTCAGGCTTCTTCACCAAAAGATCGATCCTGGCCAGCTTAGCGGCAAAGGGGATCACCACAAAACGATGGTCGGCTCCCGACGATAACGTTGCGAAATCATTGGCCGTGACTATTTCGGCCAAACTATTTTCGGCTTTGTTTAAAACCTCCAGTCGCTGGTCGCTTTTCGCGGCAAGAGCGCAAGCCTGGCGATACAAAACCGCCGAACAAGCGGTAAAAACCAGCAGCAAGCCACAGGCGACGACCAATTCGATCAAAGTGATCCCTTTATTCACTCCGCACTCTCCCCATGGAGGAAACAATAACTTTGCGTTTTCCATGTTTTGAGGTCAGAGTCGAGGTCCCGGAGCCGGCCGGCGGGGTGAAGCCATCCGCCGTAAAAGCGTACGTTTTGGTCGTCATTACGGCAACTCCCGGCAAAACCTCTCCGGCAACTAAGCAGTTTATTTGATTGGAGTGCAAGATTGCCTTTGCCTGGGCTAGCCTTAAATTGGCAACGGTTAGGCTGGCGGCCCGTTTCAGACACACCCGTCCTCTGAATCTATTAAGCACGGGGAGCAAAGAAAAACACAATAACCCGACGATACTTATAACAACCAGCAGTTCAACCAAAGTAAACCCCCGCCCTTTCCCCATGACCACTCCTCCCCCCAACAACCCTAAACGACTAAATTATCGATCAACCTGGTCTTACCGATATAAACGGCTAACGCGACCAAGTGTTTCCCTTTATTTGAAGCTTCCGCCAGCGTCTCCGAATCAACAACCGTGACGTAATCGAGCTTCGCCAATGGTTCTTGGCCGATAAACGCTTCTATTTGCTGCTGCACCTTGATCGGCTCGGTTCCTTTAGCCAGCGCTTCCTTAGCCAGAAGCAACCCCCTATAAAGGACGGTCGCAGCCTGCCTTTCTTCCGGACTAAGATAGCGGTTGCGAGAGCTCATTGCCAGCCCGTCGCTTTCCCTGACCGTCGGCAAAGTCACGATCTCAACCGGAAAATTCAGATCGGCAACCATTTTTCTGATCACCAGCTGTTGCTGATAATCTTTCGCGCCGAAAAACGCCCTGTCCGGCTGGACCAGATTGAACAATTTGGCCACGACAGTCGCTACTCCGGCGAAATGACCGGGCCGGCTTTTGCCGCACAGTGTTTCCGTTATCCCTTTAACTTCGACTTGAACGTTAAATCCGTCGGGAAACATCTCGGCCGCCGACGGCGTGAAAAGAACATCAACCTCGTACGGCGCCAAAAGCTGCGCGTCTTTTTCAAGGTCCCGGGGGTAAGCGTTAAAATCTTCTTTAGGGCCGAATTGGATCGGGTTTACAAAAATGCTGACCACCAACAGGTCGCAACGCTTTCGGGCTTCAGCCGCCAGGGCAAGATGCCCTTCGTGCAGCGCCCCCATCGTCGGGACAAAACCAATCGTCCGTTTGTCGCGCCGAGCCTGGGCGGAAAACGCCTGCATCTCTTTCAGGCCGGAAAGCCGAAGCATTTTATCTAACCGTCCAATATCTCGCGATCGACCAAAGAATGACCGCCAGGACCAAGGCCATAAACTTCAGGCGCGTATTCTTGGTAAAGAAGTCTCTAAGCATGCCCTTCCTCCGGTTTCGGCTCGGCGGTCGGCCGCTGCCAGGCGGCGTAATCGCATTTCGGGTAATTGCTGCAGCAGTAGAAGATCCGCCCTTTTCTGGTCTTCTTCATCACGACTTCGCCGCCGTCTTTAGGGCATTTAACCCCGATCTTGCGGAGAAGGGGCTTGGTCGTTTTGCAATTAGGGTAATCCGAACAAGCCAGGAAGGAACCGAAGCGGCCGTGCTTAATGACCATCGGTTTCCCGCACTTTTCGCACTTTTCGTTGACTTCCGGCGCGCCCCCCTCACCTTCCGGTTTTTCCACATCCTTGGTATAAGTGCACTTCGGATAGTTGGAGCAGGCAAAGAAATCACCGTAGCGGCCCTGACGGATAACCAGTTTACTGCCGCATTTCGGGCAAAGCTCGTCGGTCATGATCTCTTTTTTGACCTTTTCCATTTTCTCATCGGCTTCGATCAAAGCAAGACTGAACGGCTTGTAGAATTTTTTCAGAACATCGACCCAGTCGACCTTGTTGTCGATGATATCGTCGAGCTGGTCTTCCATGTCGGCGGTAAAAGTAATGTCCATGATCTCCGGGAAATGTTTCACCAAAAGACCGTTGGTTACCATCCCAATCTCGGTCGGTTTTAAGGCGCGGCCCTCTTTTTCGACATACCCCCGGTCCTGGATTGTCGAGAGAATGGGGGCGTAAGTCGACGGCCGGCCGATCCCCTTATGTTCCAGTTCTTTGACCAGCGACGCTTCCGTATAGCGCGGCGGCGGCTGGGTAAAATGCTGATCGGGCCGGATCTCGAGCTTCTTTAAATCTTCGCCTTCGTTCAAAGCGGGAAGCCGTCCGTCTTTTTCCTCTTCTTCGTCAACGCTTTCCTCATAAAGCTTCAGGTAGCCGTCAAATTTAATGACCGAACCGGTCGAACGGAAAAGATACTCGCCGGCCGCGATGTCGATCGAGGTTTGGTCGAAGATCGCGCTTTCCATCTGACAAGCGACAAAACGCTTCCAGATCAGGTCGTAAAGCTTGAATTCGTCCGGCTCCAAGCTCTCCTTGAGTTTATCCGGCGTCCGGGCGATCGCGGTCGGGCGGATCGCTTCGTGAGCATCCTGGGCCGACTTTTTCGTTTTATAATGGTTGGCTTCTTTGGGCAGATACTGTTTGCCGATCGATTCATCAATATAAGCGCGGGTTTCCGTCAACGCCCCGTCGCTGATCCTAACCGAGTCGGTTCTCATGTAAGTGATCAAACCGATCCGGCCTTCGCCTGGGACCTCTTCGCCTTCATATAAGCGCTGGGCCAGCATCATGGTTTTCTTCGGCGAGAAACCAAGCTTGCGGGCCGCTTCCTGCTGTAGCGAACTGGTAATAAACGGCGGCGAAGGATGGCGGTTCTGTTCCTTTTTCCTGACTTCTTTGACCGCGAACGAGGCGCTCTCCAAATCTTTGAGGATCTTTTCAACTTCCTCTTTCGAAGGAATGACGTTTTCTTTCTTTTCCGGCGAAGTTGGACGTCCCCCCGTTGCTTTTGTCCCGCGAGCGACCAAACGGGCGGCAAACTCTTCATCTTTAGCGGTCGCTAACCGGGCCATGATATCCCAATATTCAATCGCTTGGAACTTCTTGATCTCTTCTTCCCGTTCACAGATTAGCCGAACCGCGACCGATTGCACGCGGCCGGCGGAGAGCCCTTTGCGGACCTTTTTCCAAAGGAGAGGGCTTAATTTATAGCCAACCAAGCGGTCAAGTATGCGGCGGGCTTGTTGAGCGTTGACGCGGGGCATGTCGATCTCCCGGGGATTTTTGATCGCTTTGGCAACTGCTTCTTTAGTAATTTCGTGGAATTCGATCCGTTTGGTTTTTTTCTCCGCGTCTAAGATAGAGTTGAGGTGCCAGGCGATCGCTTCCCCTTCACGGTCCGGATCGGGGGCAAGGTAGATCATTTTTGCTTTGGCGGCATCCTTTTTAAGGTCCTTGACAATGTTTTCTTTCCCTTTAATAATCTTATAGTTCGGCTCAAAGTCGGAGTCAACCTTGACCCCGAGCGACTTTGGCGGCAGATCGCGGATATGCCCACCGCTCGCTTTAACTTCATACTCTTTGCCTAAAAACTTTCCCAGAGTCCTGGCCTTAGCCGGTGACTCAACAATAACTAGATTTTTCGCCATTTGAATCTCCTTTCGAGCCATGTTAACAGACCATCACCCATGCTGTCAAACAAAGCAATTTTATTGCCAGTCAACAGCCTTACATCATTATAATATCGGGCGGTCTGCTGAAAAATTTCGCTTATTTCGAAAATCCCTGTTTTTCAGGGCGGTGGAATTTTTTCATGATTTCGGCCTCTTGGATAGTAAAAATAAGCGGGCGCCCATGAGGACAAGTTGTTGGGTTTTCGGTCAAGAAGAGGTCCCTGATCAACGCCGCCATCTCCTGGCTGGTTAAGGGCTCTCCCGCTTTGATCGCGCTATGGCAAGCCAGCGATTTATGAAGGTTTTCCTGCCTAATAGCCAGCTGCTCGCTTTGGCCCAGGGTCCGCAAGTCGCTGGCAATGTCCGAAAGTAGCGTGGTCGCCGGGACCTTCCCGGCCAGAGCCGGAACTGCCCGAACAATAAAACTGTTTTGGCCAAACTCCTCGATCTCAAACCCAAGCTTTTGTAAGTCAACCAAATTGGCTTTTAGGGCGACTGCCAAGGGAAGTTCAAATTCGAGCGTTTCCGGGATCAGCATGGTTTGGCGGTCGATCGCCCGCTCCGTTCGGCTTAAACGATCGTAGATAATTCGCTCATGGGCCGCGTGCTGGTCGATAACGGATAAGCTGCGGCCGTCGGTCGCGACGATGTATGAGCGCTGCAGCTGATATAGAGGGATCAATGGCTGCTTGGCGCTGATCTCCGTCGGCTCGGCCAGAATTGGGGCCGCGTCTTCGCTCGAGAAAAAGGCCGCGCTCATTTGCGGTTCCCATTCCGCGATATGTTGCGGGTAATTGGCCGCTTCGCCCGTCGGCGTCGGCGCGACTAGCTCCAGCGCTTTTTTCACAGCCGACCGGACCGCGTCCATGACTTCCTGGTTTTTCATGAATTTTACTTCGATCTTGGTCGGGTGAACATTGACGTCGACCTGGACCGGATCGATCTCCACCATCAGGATCGAGATCGGGTAGCGGCCGGTCGGGATATAGGTCCGGAAAGCGTCCTCCAACGAGCGATTGAGAAGGAAATTACGGACGTAGCGGGCGTTCACGAAAAAGTTTTCATAGTTCTTGTCGATCCGGGAGACAGTCGGCCGGCTGACCAGCCCGGAAATCTTCCCGCCCCCAAACTCATGTTCGACCGGCAGGAGCTCCTTGGCGATCGTCGCGCCGTAAACGGCCGCCACCGCTTCCGGCAACTTACCGGTCCCATGAGAGGCCAGCAGGATTTTGCCGTCGGAAAGGAATTTAAAGGAGATTCCGGGATAAGCCAGGATATATTTGGCGATGATGTCGCCGCAGCGGCCGATCTCGGTCGCGTTCGATTTCAGAAACTTCCGCCGGACCGGAGTATTGTGGAAGAGATCCCTAACTTCGATCGTTAACCCGGCCGTCGGGTTTCGTTTAATTGTCAGGCAAGAAATGCTGGCAATTGAGGGGAGAGCTTCGCCGCGAAAGCCCAGAGTGTGAATATTAAAAAGATCGTCGACCGACTGGATCTTGGAGGTCGAATGCCGCTGGAGCGCGAGTTCGATCTCCTTTTCTGACATCCCGCAGCCGTTATCGGCGATCCGGATCAGCTTTTTCCCGCCGTCTTCGATCTCAACCACGATCCGGGTCGCCCCGGCATCGATCGAGTTTTCGACTAATTCTTTGACGACCGAAGCGGGCCGCTCCACTACTTCTCCGGCCGCGATCTTGTTGACCAGGTCTTCCGGCAACAGGTGAATCTTAGACATGGAGCTCTTTTGGCAGGCGGACCGGCCGGAAATCAGCGGAGCTAAGGGCGCAAAGAGTAATTTTGGCGGCGACTAAAACCTTTTCTCCCCGGCAAGCTTCTTGTTTAAAGATGACTCGGGCCCCGGATATTTCCGCGATCTCGGTTTTAATCGTTAATTCATCGTCGTACAGAGCCGGGGCATGGTAATCGGCTTCAACTTTCTTGACGGCAAAGAGGACCTGTTTTTCTTCCTTAAAAGCCTTCACCGTAATTCCCATCTCCCGGAGCAATTCGGTCCGTCCCCGCTCAAAATAGCCGAGATAGTTGGCATAATAAACCACCCCTTCGGCGTCCGTGTCTTGATAAATTACCCGATGCTTAAATTCGTGTTTCATCCCGCGACCTTTTTTAGCAAACGCTCAAAGCCAGGAAAAGAGGTTTCGATGCAATCGGTATTCTCGACCACAGTTTCTCCGTCCGCGATCAGCCCGGCGACGGACATCGCCATCGCGATCCGGTGGTCGCCAAAACTGTTGATCTGCGCCCCTTTAAGCTTCGCCGGGCCTAAGATTCGTAACCCATCTTCAAGCTCTTCAACAGTGACTCCGAATTTGCTCAACTCTGAACCGATGGTCTTGATCCGGTCGCTCTCTTTGACCCGCAGCTCGCGGGCGCCGCGAATTTCGGTAAAACCTTCCGCTTGCGACGCCAGGACCGCAATGATCGGTATTTCGTCGATTATCCGGGGAATTATCCCGCCATCGATTAGAATCCCCTTCAGGCTGGCTGAACGGACCAGAATGTCGGCCCTCGGCTCACCCGAGAGTAGCTGTTCGTTCATAACCTCGATCTTTGCCCCCATCCGGTGCAGAACATCAAGAATGCCGGTCCGGGTCGGATTGACTCCCACATTTTTAACGACCAATTCCGAGCCGGGGACGATGGTCGCCGCGGCCAGAAAAAAGGCGGCCGAGGAAATATCACCCGGGATATCAACTTCGGCCCCGCTAAATTCCAGGCCGCCTTTGACACGGGAGGTCCCGCCGTTCACGACTATTTTCGCGTTAAAATGAGCGAGCATCCGTTCGGTATGGTCGCGGGAAATATTTTTTTCGATCACGGCGGTCTCGCCAGCGGCAAAAAGCCCGGCCAATATGACCGCCGACTTAACCTGGGCCGAAGCGACGGGGAGTTCGTAGTCGATCCCGCGCAAATTCCCGCCAATGATCTTTAACGGCGGGAAGATCTCGCCATTTGCTTCGCGACCTTCGAGACTGGCCCCCATCAGACGCAATGGCTTGGCGATCCGCCCCATCGGCCTTTTTTGGATCGACGCGTCACCGTTAATTTTAGAAACAAAGGGTTGACCGGCCAGGATCCCGGAAATTAAGCGGATTGTCGTCCCGGAATTACCGGCAAAAAGAGTTTCGTGGGTTTGGGTCAGGCCGTTTAAGCCCTTCCCCCTAATAATGACTCGGCCTTTATCGGCCTCGATCTCCAAGCCCAGCTTCCGAAAGCAATCCATCGTCGCCAGGCAATCGGCGCTGGCCAAAAAACCGCTGACCGCCGTCTCCCCCTTGGCGATTGCGCCAAGCATGATCGCCCGGTGAGAAATCGACTTATCTCCGGGTATTTCGAGCTCTCCTTTGAGGGAGGCGGCTTTTTTGACGCGCATTAAACTCATGACGCTATAAGTATAGCAAACTATTGGCGAGTTTCACACAATGTGCTACGATAGCTTTATGGGCGATATCGGACAAAGAATAGAGTTTCATTCCCACTCCATCTTCAGCGACGGCCTGCTCCTCCCGGCCGCGCTAATCAGGGAAGCCGAAGTTAAAGAACACCTTGCCCTGGCCATTACCGACCACGTTGACGAATCGAACCTCGAAGCGGTGATTAAAGCGTTGGTCCTATTTGAAAAGGAAACTAAGGGTAAATTACCGATCAAATTTTTCCCCGGCGTCGAATTAAGCTATATTCAGCCGCGCGATATTCAACAATACTCCAAAAAAGCGAGAAAGCTTGGGGCAAAAATAATTATCGTCCATGGCGAATCACCGGTGGAAATGGTCTACCCAGGCACTAATCACGCCGCCGTTTTAAGCAAAGGGATCGCGGATATCCTGGCCCATCCCGGCCAGCTCACTGAAGAAGACGCTATTTTAGCCGCCAAAAACGGGGTTTTCCTTGAGTTAACCGCTAAGCCGGGCCATAACTCGACCAATCGCCACGTGGCCGAACAAGCAAGGAAAGCCGGAGCCAAGTTGATCGTCGATACCGATTGTCACACCGAAAAGGACTTGATCACCCAAGCGCAAGCCTTGCTGATTTGCCGGGAAGCAGGTTTAACCGAGGAAGAAGGCTTAACAATTATTCGCGACAACGCGTTAGAACTGCTTAAGAGAATCGAACGTCCATAGACCGGCCATGAGCGTCCAGCCCCTCGATCTCGCTCAAGAACTTTACGTCCTTCCAAACGCTCTTTAACGCCGGCTTGGTGTAGCCGATTATGCTTTGATGTTTGATGAAGTCGTAAACGCCGAGCGGCGAAGAAAAACGAGCCGTCCCGCCGGTCGGCAAAACATGGTTCGGTCCGGCAATGTAATCGCCGACCGCGACCGGTGAATGCGGGCCCAGGAATACCGCCCCGGCGTTCTTCACTTTTTCCAAAACTCTTTGAGGGGAGCCGATCTCCAGGCCTAAATGTTCCGGCGCGATCTTGTTCGATAGTTCGATAGCCTTGCCTAAGCTTTCCACGTGGAACAAATAGATCTCCGCCTTCTCTATTATTTCCTGCCGCAAGAGCTTGGGTTTTTGCGCCGCGAGCTCTTTCTGGACGGCATCGATCATCGGTTTGGACGTAGTCATTAAGATAGCAACCGAGCCCGGGCCATGCTCCGCCTGGGCCAGAAGGTCGGCGGCAATGAATTCCGGGAAAGCATCATCATCAGCCACGATCAAAACATCGGATGGCCCGGCCAGGCTCTCGATCCCAACCACGCCAAAGACCTGTTTCTTGGCCAGCATCACGTAAACGTTTCCCGGCCCGACGATTTTGTCGACTTGGGGAATGCTCTCGGTTCCGTAAGCCAAAGCGGCGATCGCTTGCGCGCCGCCGACCTGATAAATCGCGTTAACCCCCACTTCATTGGCCGCGACGAGAACGTAAGGACTAATTGGCGGCGGCGAAACCAGGATAATCTCTTTAACTCCGGCAACTTTAGCCGGGACGACATTCATGACGACCGAAGAAGGGTAAACCGCCCGGCCGCCGGGAACATAAACTCCAACTCTTTCCAGGGGAACTAAGCGCTGCCCAAGGATCACGTCCTGGGGTAAAGTTTCAAACCATTCGTCGTTCTGCTGTTTTTTATGAAAAGCGGTGATGTTCTGGATCGCTTTCGTCAGCGCGTCCAAAAAACCGATCTTAACCTTATTGTATGCCTCTTTGATCTCCTGCTCGCTGATCTTAATCTTGCCGGGCAGGATCTCCGCGCCGTCAAATTTACGGGAATAATCGATCAGGGCAGCGTCGCCCTCTTTTCTGACCCGGTCGATGATCTCTTTTACCGTTTTTTCTTCCGGAAAAGTTCCGCTCAAACTTTTTCGAGCGATCAGTTTTTTTACTTCCCCTTCAACGTCCGCGCCGGTAATAATATTAAGCATTAATTATTGATCCTCTCTCGATAACGGTGTTATCCGCCAAGATAACACCTTCACCGATCCTGACATCATCCTTGATCGTGCAATTGAAGCCAACTATACAGCCGCTAAGGTTAACGTGGTTGCCGATCTTACTCCCCTGCCAGACGATCGTTCGCTCCAGCAGCGATTCGGCCCCGACAACCACGTCATGGCCGATGATCGAATATTCATTTATCTTAGTCTCCGGACCGATTACGACTTTGTCACCGATTAAAGTCGGCCCGATCACCTTCGCGGTTTTATTTATCTTGGCCCCTTCACCGATCCAAACGCCATGGCTGTCTTTGGCGCCGCCAAGCTTAACTTCGACTTCCGAGCGCAAGATGGCTTCATGGGCCTGCCGGTATTGCGACGGCTTGCCAATATCGATCCAATAGCGGTCGGAGTAGTACGCGTACATCGGCTCCCCGGCCTCAAGCAGCGACGGGAAAAGCTGGCGCTCAAACGAATGTTCTTTTCCTTTCGGGATATTTTTAAAGACCGAAGGATCGATCACGTAAAAACCGGCGTTGATCCGGTCGGTCGCGCCGTAACTCGCGTAAAGCGAAAGTTTTTCCCAGCTCGGCTTTTCGACAAAATGGGTGATCCGCCCTTCATGGTCGGCAAGGACCAGGCCATAAGCGGTCGGGTCTTCTACTTTGGTCAGGGAGAGGGTGACCTTCGCTTTCTTCTTCTTATGGAGGGCGATCATCGCGGTCAGGTCGATATCGGTTAAAATATCCCCGTTAATGACGATCAGGGGTTCATCGTCGAAGAATTCTTCGGCGTTCTTGACCGCTCCGGCGGTCCCCAGCGGATATTTTTCGATCGAATAACGGATCTTAACGCCGTGTTTGTTGCCGTCTTCCAAAATCTCCTGGATATTCCCCATCAGGTAATGGAGGTTGAGGACGACTTCTTTAATGCCATGGCGGCGCAGCAATTCGATCTGATGAAAAACGAAGGGCCGGTTGGCGACCGGAACGATCGGTTTGGGGGTGTTATAGGTCAGGGGGCGCAAGCGGGTGCCGTAACCGCCGGCAATGATCACCGCCTTCATCGCGCCATCTCCTTTTTCAGACGAACGATCGCTTCGATCGTAGTCGGGTCAATCCCCTGGCCGATCGCCGCGTAAACGCTGGCAAAGTCCCCCAGCATAATAAGCGACATTGCCCGGGCAAAAACGCTTTTCCCCTGGGCAACCAGTTCAATGGCGCCGCCAAATTGCGGACTGATCAAAGACTTGGTGATCTCGATCCGTTTTTTCACTCTTTCGTTGTCCGCCTCGTCGCGCAGAATAATCAAAGCAAAATTGTGCTTTTCCCTCTGCATCACAAAAAAGCTGGCAGTCTCATTATGGTTAACTTCCGGGAAAACACTGGCGAAAGCGGCGCTCTTGGTATTTTCATTGAACTGATTTTTTATTCTGGTAGCAA
This sequence comes from Candidatus Margulisiibacteriota bacterium, assembly GCA_041661965.1. Taxonomy (NCBI): domain Bacteria; kingdom Bacillati; phylum Candidatus Margulisiibacteriota; species Candidatus Margulisiibacteriota bacterium. The sequence continues at coordinate 436,801 of JBAZTH010000002.1, read as the reverse complement.
TCGCGCCGGTCGTCCCCGTCGCGCCAAGGATTACCGGGACTTTTCCAGCCAATTTTTTGGCCAATTGCTTGGCCGGATTGCTCCGGGCCGGGTTGGCTTCATTATATTCCTCGCGTAATTTCTTCAATAACGGCAAGGCTTTGGCAATCTCTTCTTCCGGCTGGTTTATGACGCCTAATTTCCCAAGGATGGAAAGCAGCGGAATAAAAAGATAAGGGAGCGCCGCTCTTGGCTGAAAACCGGTCGGGAGGAGGACCATCGGCCACCCCTTTTGCGCGGCCAGTTCGCCAAGCTTTCCGCCGCCAGTCACGCAAATAATCTGAACGCCGCGGCTTTCGGCCTGGCGGACAACCGAGAGGGTTTCTTCCGTCTCGCCGGAATAAGAGAGGGCGATCAAAACCGTTTCGCCGCCGGCGTATTGGGGCAAATTATAATTGCGATTAACAATTATGGGGCATTGCGCAGGGAACAAATCGGCCGCCAATTCTCCGGAAATCGCCGAGCCCCCCATGCCGGTCACGATCACTTGTTTGGTTCCAGACGAAAGCGTCCCGTTCAGCGGCAACTTTAACGCCGCTTCGATCATCTCCGGGATCCGGGCGACCACGGAAAGCATTTTGCCGTGGTCGACTTCGGCAACCCGTTCTTTAGAATCCAGTATTTCGATCTCAGACATTATTCTCCGGCTTTGGCGATCTTTTCTTTCAAGGTTTCGATCGCCTTTTTCAGTTGGGCGTCGAGCTGGCCGTTCTTGGTTTTGTCGCCCGGCAAGGCCGCGTCGTCCGCCTCTCCCGTCGGGATCGCGACGACCACTTCGGCGGAGATTCCGCGTTTATTTATATCTTCGCCGTTCGGGGTCTGATATTTGGCGATCGTCAGCAGAAGGGCCGAGCCGTCCTGCAGCTGGCGGACATTCTGGACCGAAGCCTTACCGAAGGAATGAGCGCCGACCAAGGTCGCGACCTTATGATCGCGCAAGGCGCCGGCCAAGATCTCCGACGCGGAAGCCGAAGATTCGTTGATCAGCATGACGACCGGTTTCTTCCAGATCACCCGGCCGGTCGATTCCAACTGCTCCTTTTTCCCTTCCCGGTCGACGGTTTGCACGATCGCGCCGTTCGGGATAAACATACTGCCAATTTCGATCGCCATCTGCAATAAGCCGCCGCCGTTGCCGCGAACATCAATGATCAACCCGCCGGCATCGCGATTTTCCCGCAAGGCTTTTTCAAACTCCCGGGCGGCGTTCATGTTCTCAAAAGTATTGAGTTTAATGTAAAGAACGTTCGGCTCATAGCGTTTGACGACTACGCTCTTAATCACGATCTTTTCGCGGCTAAGCGAATAGTCTTTGGAATCTTTCCACCCTTTTCGCCAGATCGCCAACTTGACCTTGCTTCCGCGCGGCCCGCGGATCAGGCTGACCGCTTCATCCAGCGCCATGTGCTTGGTTTCCTTATCGTCAATTTTGACGATCCGGTCGCCTGAACGTAAGCCCGCCTTATCGGCCGGCGTGCCGTCGATCGGGGAAATGACCGCGAGCTGATTGTCTTTCATGCCGATATAAATCCCGATGCCAAAGTATTGGCCGCTCATCCTAATTTTCATCTCTTTATAAGGCTGGGGTTCAAGGAAACGGGTATAAGGATCGTCGAGTGATTCCAGCATCCCCCGGATCGAACCGTAGACTAATTTTTGGTTGTCGACCCCTTTGTCGACGTATTCGCTCCGGACCAGGTCCAGGGCTTGCAGATAGACCTCGAACTTCCTTTCAAACTCCCCCTGGGCCACGACCTTGCCGATAAAAAACGCGGTCACCGAAATCAATAAAATCGCCAGCCCAACCTGAAGCTTCCTATTATTCCGCATGATCTTCCTCCTACTTAGGCAAATATTTCCTGGGATTAACCGGGGTCCCATTGCGGCGCACTTCAAAGTGACAGTGCGGCCCAGTCGAATAACCGGTGCTCCCTTCTAAACCAATCGTCTGTCCTTTAATGACCTTTGAGCCGACGGAAGCGTAGAGCCGGGACATATGGGCATAAACTGTCGCCAATCCTCGGCCATGGTCGATAACGATCGCTTTCCCATACCCATCCCACCAGCCGGAAAAAATAACCTCGCCGGAGTCGGCCGCTAAAATCGGCGAGCCGTAAGTCGCCGCGATATCAATCCCCGTATGCCGCCCTTGAATGCGATGTCGAACCCCAAATTCCAAGGTTATCCGGCCCCGCAGCGGCCAAATCAGCGTCCCCGTACTTTTAATCGCCGCGCCGGTCCGCTCGGCTGTCTTCTTCTGGATCATGACCTCAAGTTCTCTTGAGCTATGTTCCAGTTCGGCGACCTTTTTCTCGTACTCTTTTTCGCGGTCCTTCAGTTCGTCGGCCAGCTGCTTTTTCTCCTGCAGCTGCTGGGCGATGCGCTCTTTTTCGCCGGCGACAACAACGACCAGCTCTTTAATCTCTTTGGTCCGATCCTGCAAAACGGAACGTTTGACCTTCGAAACGCTCAAGTAGCTCTTGGTTTTACTGATCAGGGCCGCGTCGCTTTCAATAACCCGCTGAAAAAAATAGAACCGGTTCAGAAAATCGGACATCGACCGGGAACCGAGAAAAAGGTCGAGATAGTTGATCCGACCGTTAATATACGCTTCACGGACCCGTTTACGCAAGATATCCGAAGATTTGCTGATCTCATCTTCGGTTTTGCGCAGCTCAACCGTCAACTGGCCGATCTCCTGCTCATTGGTCTGGATCTTTTCTTTGGCCATGTTGATCTTACGGTTCGCGCTTTTAAGCTGCTGGCTGACCACAACCAACTTCCCCAACGCTTCCTGCCTCTGCACCCGGGTTTGCTTTAGTTTTTCCTTGTTCTCCTGCAGCGCCTGGCGGATGGTTTGCAGTTTTGCCTGCTCGTCAACCGGCGCCGTTTCGTCCGCTGCGCTGATCTGCCAGGAAAGCCCCATAATGAACAGGATGATAATTAGCCCAAGAAACTTCATGAATTATAGATATTAACATAATTAACCGGCACTCTCAAGACTACTGAAAAAGCCCTTTTCTTCTCCTTAATCGGTGAAAAGAAACGGCAAAACGATGAGCTTCGTCCCTCACCCGCTGTAAGAGCTGCAGGGCCGCCGATTGCCGCCCCAGGACGATCGGCTGGGCCCGCCCGGGGATAAAGACCTCTTCCTCCTTCTTCGCCAAGCCGATCATCGGAATATCGGCCGCCGGAGTAAATTTAACCGCGGCTTGCGCGCTATGGAGTTGGGGAATCCCGCCGTCGATCAGGATCAGATCGGGCAACGGGAGCTGTTTCGCCAGTCCGCCGCCGTATCGTCGGCTGACAACCTCGTTCATCGACTGGACATCGTTGGGTTTACCCTGGACGGAGCGGATCTTAAAGCGGCGATAATGCTCCTTGAAAGGAACTCCGTCAACAAAAACGACCAGGGAGGCGACAATGTTCGAGCCTTGGGTATTGGAAATATCAAAAGCTTCGATCCTGGCCGGGAGAACCGGCAAGCCCAGGACGTCTTGGAGCTTGATTAACGCTTTCGGCTCTTCTTGTTCCGCGCTCAAGGGATGCGCTTTCCGTTCCGCCAAACGCTCGACAAACTGCAGGCGATCGCGCGCCGCGGCCGCCTTTTCATAATCCCGTTCGCTCGAAGCCCGCCGCATTTCTTCTTCAACATTTGCCAAAACTTTCTTCAAGTTCCCGCGCAACAAGAGCTTGACCCCTTTGACGACCTGAAGATAAGCCTGGCGGCTGACCTTGCCGATGCACGGGCCGGAACAAACCCCGATCCGATAATAGAGGCAAGGTTGTTCTTTTGGCTTTAACGGCGAGGTCTTGCACCAGCGCAGCGGGTAGATTTTTTTGACCAAACGAACGATCTCTTTGACCATATTGCCGGTATAAGGGCCAAAGTATTGGGCGCCGTCGGCTGCTTTGCGCCTGGCAAGAAGCAATCTCGGCCATTCTTCTTTGGTAAGCTTTAAAAACGGGTAGGCCTTGTCGTCTTTCAGGTCGATATTATAGCGGGGTTTTAATTTTTTGACCAACTGATCTTCCAGGAGGAGGGCGTCCATTTCCGAGCCGGTCAGTTGGTAGTCGAGATCGCGGATTCGCCGGATAAGCAGGCTGGTCTTGATATCCGGCTCGCGGTTAAAATATGAAGCGACCCGTCGGCGGAGCACCTTCGCCTTGCCGACGTAGATCACGACGCCGCTCTTATCTTTGAACAGGTAAACCCCCGGAGAGTTCGGCAGGGCCGCTATTTTCTCCCGGAGAGAACGCACGCTACTTGGCGGCGACGATAACCTTGGGCGCCGCGATAATGTCGTGGAACAGCCTGATCCGGACCGGGTATTCGCCGATCGTTTTGATCGGGGCAGAGAGCTCGAGCTTCCGCTTATCAAGTTCGATCCCGGAATTTTGTTTGATCGCTTCGGCGATATCGGCGGTCGTAATCGTGCCGAAAAGTTTGCCGCCTTCACCCACGTTCGCGCTTAAGTTGATCTCCATCGCCGTCAGCTTGGCCGCCAGCGCCTGAAGCTCGCCCTTGCGCTTATCAAGCTGGACTTTCCGCCGTTCCCGTCTTTTGCCGGCGGCAATGATCGCGGCCGGGGTGGCCGAGATCGCCAGTTTGTTCGGCAACAAATAGTTGCGGGCGTAACCGTTGGAAACTTCTTCTATTCTGTCGTCTTCAATAAATATTACTTTCATATTAGTCCACCATGTACGGCACTAAGCCGACCTCTCTCGCCCGTTTTACCGCTTTGGCGATCATCCGTTGATGCAGCGCACAGCAACCGCTGAGCCGGCGGGGAGCGATCTTCCCGCGGTCGGTCATGAAGCGGCGAACGAACGAAACATCTTTAAAATCTATCTTCTTGTCATCAATGCAAAAAACGCACGGTTTGCGTCTTTTCTTCTTGAACTGCGACGATTTACCTTTTTTTTCCCGATCTCTTTCAGCCATTTTGCACCTCTCCTGTTAAAAAGGAACGACTTCTTCCGGGTCCGCCTTCGTTACCGGTCCTTCCGGGGAATCACTTTTGCGGCCCAACATTTGCATGTTATCGGCCACGACTTCCGACATGGTCTTTTTTTGACCATCTTTGCCAACGTAACTTCTGATCTGCAGACGGCCTTCGATCGCGACCGGCCGGCCTTTTTTCAGGAACTCGCCGCAGATCTCGGCCAATCGCCGCCAGGCGACAATGTTGATAAAATCAACGTCTTGCCCGCCGGTTGACGCTTCACCTTCGTCGCCGCCGGCCTTTTTGATCCGATTGACCGCAATGGCGAACCTGGAGACCGCTATCCCACTCGGGGTATAACGGGTTTCCGGATCGCGGGTCAAATTACCGATTAAAAACACTTTGTTATACATGTTTAAAAGGGGAGATCCTCGGCTGATTCGAGATCGGCCAATTCTTCCTCGGCAACATTAGCAACCGGCGCTTTCGCCGCCAGATCAAAAGGAACAATACTGCGGGCAACCACCTCGGTCACATATTGCCGCTGTCCGTTTTGCCCTTCAAAAGAACGATTCTGGATCCGGCCTTCGACCAGAATCAACTGGCCGTTTTTCAGATGATCTTTGCTTTCTTCCGCCAATTTCCGCCAGGCAATAACGTCGATATAATCCACGGCGTTATTGCCGAAGGATTGAGCGACCGCCAACTTGAACTTGGTCACCGGCAAACCATTGACCGTGACCCGGCTATCGGGCTCGGCCGCCAATCTGCCGATTAAAATTATCCTATTTAGATTCGCCAACCGCCTGCCCCTTGATCTCGCCGACATTTACCGCTTCGAGCGGCGTTCCGGCAATCTCTTTCTTCTCAACCGGCGCTTCGGTTTGCACAAAAGCGTTGGTTAAAAAATAGCGGGTCACATTTTCGGAGACTTTCAACAAGGCCTTAACTTCGGCCGGGAGGTTCGAAGGCCCTTTTAATCTGATCAAGACGTAAAAACCGTTGGCTTGCCGCTTGGCTTTTTGGAAAACCGCGTTTAACCGGCGAACGCCCCATTTTTCAACACTGTCAACCTCGCCCTTTAAAGCTTTAATTTTTTCGCTGACTTTATCGATAATTTGACCGATTTTCTCTTCGCCTAAGATCGGGTCCATGATCAGAATCAATTCATATGCCTTCAATGCAATAACCTCCAATTAAAAATATAGTTATTTCGCGTTAGCGAGTTAATATTGTAGCATAAATGAAGTAAAAAGACAACTTACACGTTAAAGCGGATGACGATTATATCGCCGTCTTCAACCACATAGTCCTTACCTTCGGTGTGCAAAACGCCCTTTTCCCGGGCTTTCGCGTATGAAGCGCTGCTGATCATGTCCTGAAAATGGATCACTTCGGCGGCGATAAACCCTCTTTCCATGTCGGAATGGATCTTCCCGGCCGCCTGGGGAGCCTTGGCCCCCTTCTGAATCGTCCAGGCATGGGTTTCTTTTTCTCCCGCGGTAAAGAAAGTGATTAAATTCAGCAAAGCGTAGCTCGAGCGGATCAACTGGGCCAGGGCCGATTCCTGGATCCCCATCCCCTCCCTCAACCCCTTAGCTTCTTCCGGGGGTAATTCGGCAATCTCGGCCTCCAATTTGGAACAGATTTTCACAACTTTCGCCCCTTGCTCGCCGGCAATCTTCTCCACTTCTTTTAATTGTTCCGGACTGCCGTCCTCATCAACGTTGGCGACGTATAATACCGGCTTAAGCGTGATCAGTGAAAAGTCGCGCAACAGTTTTAGGTCGTCCGAACTCATGGTAGCGGCCAAAGTTCTGGCTGGCTGGCCCTTGTCCAACACTTCTTTGATCTTTTCCAGCAGGTGAAGGGTCCGCAGAATGTCTTTATCGCCGCTTTTGATCGCTTTACGGATCGATTCAAACCTTTTTTCGATCGTGGCCAGGTCGGCCAGGATCAATTCGGCTTCGATTATTTCGACATCGCGCTTGGGATTGACCGCCCCTTCGACGTGGACGACATCTTCGGCGGAAAAACAGCGGACGACGTGGGCGATGGCGTCAACTTCGCGGATATGAGCGAGGAATTTATTGCCCAACCCTTCCCCTTTGTGGGCCCCTTTAACCAAACCGGCGATATCGTAAAATTCGATGATCGCGGGAACGATCTTTTTCGAGTCAAACAACTTAACCAGGGTCTCAACTCTGGGGTCTGGGACCTCAACGACCCCGATATTCGGGTCAATGGTACAAAAGGGATAGTTAGAGGCTTGGGCCTTGGCCCGGGAAAGGGCGTTAAAAAGGGTCGACTTACCAACATTCGGCAAGCCGACTATCCCGATTGACAGCCCCATTATTTCTTGGCCAAAACCGAGGCTTTTTTCTTAAGTTCTTCAACCTTGTTGGTCTTTTCCCACGGCAGATCGAGATCGTTGCGGCCAAAGTGCCCGTAAGCGGCAACTTGTTTATAGATTGGCCGGCGGAGATCGAGATTTTTGATGATCAAACCCGGTCGGAGATCGAAAACTTCGTCAACCAGCTTGGCAATATTGTTGTCGGAGATCGTGCCGGTCCCGAAAGTATCGACCATGATCGAAAGCGGGTGGGCGATCCCGATGGCGTAAGCCAACTGAACCTCGCACTTTTTGGCCAAGCCGGCCGCGACGATGTTTTTGGCGACCCAGCGGGCCGCGTAGGCGCCGGAACGGTCGACTTTAGTTGGATCTTTGCCGCTGAACGCGCCACCGCCGTGCCGGGAATAACCGCCGTAAGTATCAACGATGATCTTGCGGCCGGTCACGCCGGAATCGCCCTGCGGGCCGCCGATCACGAAACGCCCGGTCGGGTTAATATAATACTTGGTTTTCGCGTCAATCATATTCTTCGGCAAGACCGGGGCAATAACCTTCTCCATAACATCCTTTTCCAATTTTTTGGTCTCAACGTCCGGAGAATGCTGGGCGGCGATCAAAACGGTGTGGATACGGAACGGTTTGTCATCTTTATATTCGATCGTGACCTGCGATTTACCATCTGGCCGCAGATAAGGCATTTCGCCGTTCTTGCGAACTTCGGCCAATCTTTTGCTCAATTTATGGGAAAGGACGATCGGCATCGGCATCAGTTCGGCCGTTTCGTCGCAGGCAAAGCCAAACATCAGTCCCTGGTCGCCGGCCCCGATCGATTCCAGGTCCTCTTTGACCACTTCGCCGCCGCGGATCTCCAGCGCGGTATCAACGCCCCGGGCGATATCTTTGCTCTGCTCCTTGATCGAAACCAAAACGCCGCTGGTTTCCCAATCGAAGCCAAACTTGGCGTCGGTATAACCGATCTCTTTAATGGTCTCCCTAACAATTTGCGGGATATCGACATAGCAACCGGTGGTCACTTCGCCGGCGACGACGCACAAGCCGTTCGTCACCAGGGTTTCAACCGCAACCCGACCGACCGGATCCTTAGCCAGGATGCCGTCCAAAATGCCGTCGGAGATTTGATCGCAGATCTTATCAGGATGGCCTTCCGTGACTGATTCCGAAGTGAATAAATAACTCTTTTCCATATTTTTTCCTCCCTTTAATTGAAACGGATTATTAGTTTACATTATTGAGCGAAGGGCTGTCAAGGAAAAGACGTTAATTGCTGGCCAGCGCTTTATCCAAAACCGCCGCTTCCGCTTCCGCCAGATGCTGGATCGTTTCGATCAAAGCGGTGAGGCATAGCCGGTCATTTTCTGAAAAACCATTCGGGGCGGCCTTTATTTTAACCAGCGTCGCCGCCGCCTTCTCCGCCGTTTCCTTAAGCTTGGCCCGCTCGGCCAGAAGCTTTTCCAGCCAGCCGTTCCCCGGGTCGGTCGGCTGGGCATACATTATTCTGATCGCTTCCTGGGCCTCATCCCGACAGGCGTCCCCGGCCGCCAGCAATTGGGCATCCAGGCCGCCCCCTTCTGTCACTAATAGCTGCTGGATTGCCGAATTGGCCAAGGTCGCGGGCCAGCCGGAGATCGTGCCGCTCAACGATTTTTCTCCCCATTTCCCCCAGACATAGGCTTCGGTGATCGCGCCGCCCGGCTCAAGCAACGGCGAGGCCAAGAAATCGAGGCCAACGACCCCTAAAAATGGATAACCGTTACCGGAGGCAAAATCCTGAACGGTCGAAAAGGAAGAGATCAACCGGAATGAATTTAATAACTGATCATTATTCGCTGGCAAGGGCTCACTCTTGATCGTTTTTCGCCAAAGCTGTCCCAACGAATTAAAAATAATTCCCCGTTCCAGGCGGCCAGCGATCCACCGAGCGGCCGAGAGCTTGATTTGTTGTGAGCGCGGATTGCTCTCCGGGATCGGCAGCGCGGCATAAAAGGAACCGGCTTCAGCCCCGGCCTTCATTTTTGTCCGGGCGGAGAGCAAGCAGGTCAGACGAACAATCGGCTGGACCGGCGGGCGAAGATACCAAGTCCCGATTTCATCATATTTATTCCAACCGGAATCGTTGCCGACGGCTACGCTTTCCGTCCCTTCGTTCGTTAGGGCCCAGCGAGAAAAATCGTAGTTCTTCAGTTCGCCGGTGACTTTGAGCGGGAAGCCGGCGGTCCGGGAATCGTCTTTTATTTCCCACTCGATCTCATAAACCGGTTCTTTCCCCGGCGGTATTTCAATAACGGTCAGCGGCATAGTCGGCTGACTGATCTTCAGTTCGATCGCGGTTTCCGTCGGCGAAAGAAGGATCGCTCTGGCCTGGCCGGTCTTAATACTGTACGGCTCCGCTCCGGCCACAAGCCCCAGGACCATCAAGGTAAGAAGAAAGCAGGTGGTTCTTTTCATCTGGGTTAATTATACCCACCTTTTGACTCAAGTCAAAGACCTATGTTTTCTCTTAGGCTATCATGCCGGGAAAGGAGGGAAACAAATGGCTTTAAGAGATATCATTGAGATCGATCGCGAAAAGTGCAACGGTTGCGGAAATTGTACGACCGCCTGCGCTGAAGGGGCCCTGGCCCTTGACGCCGAGGGGAAAGCGGTCCTGGTCAGGGAAATTTACTGTGACGGGCTCGGCGCCTGTTTGGACGTCTGCTCAACGGGCGCGCTAAAAGTCGTCAAGAAAGAAAGCGTCCCCTACAGCGCGGGGCAAACTTTCCAGCATGTGTGCGGCTGTCCGGGAACTATGGCCAAAGAGCTTGTCCGTTCGGAAACGCCGACTTCGAGCGGGTCGGCGTCCGAATTATCGAGCTGGCCGGTCCAGTTAAAATTAATCTCGCCGCACGCTCCCTATTTTAACGAAGCGGACCTGTTGGTGGCAGCCGACTGTACCGCCTTTTCGCTGGGAAGCTTTCACTCCTCCCTCTTAAAAGGTAAGAAACTGGTCATCGCCTGTCCCAAATTGGACGAGACCGGCGGCTACGCGGAAAAGCTGGCCGAGCTTCTCAAGAACAACACGATCTATTCGTTAACCGTAGCGATCATGGAGGTCCCGTGCTGTTCCGGTCTTTATACGCTTGTAAAAAAAGCGGTTGAGCTCTCCGGTCATCAGATCAATATTCGCAAGGTCGTCATCGGTCTTGACGGATCAATAAAATAAAAAGGGAGGAAAAAATATGCAGTCCGACCAGTTTGAACGCCGTCCTTGCGTCGACAGAGAGGTTTTGAAAGCCGACGGGGTTTTGGCCCTTTTCTCAATAACAAAAATTAATTATAACGATCAATTGCTGGAGTTTATCGGAAAAAGCGATTATTATTCCGCCAGACAGCTGGTCCCCCTGGGCCGGCTTCGTCGGCCTCGGTTGCCCGCTAGATAAATATTTTAAGGAGGAGAAAAATATGTATTGCAATCAATGTGAACAAAGAGCTAAGGGTGGCTGCCAGGTTCAGGGTGTTTGCGGTAAAAACCCGGAAGTGTCGGCACTTCAGGATCTGCTGCTGCAGGAAACAAAGTTTTTGGCCAAACATGCCAAGATCAGCGACAAGCTGGATGATTATTTAGTCCGGGCTCTTTTTTCAACCGTAACCAATGTCGATTTTGATGCCGATCGGCTGGTCGAGCTGATCAGGGAGGGGGAAGCTCTTTCCGGGGGATTCAAAGCCGGAGCCTCACTGGCAGAAATGCTCAATAACGCCAAACAATTTGGCGCTAACGCGCTGGCCAGCGATCCCGACCTTCTTTCTCTTAAACAGCTCCTGACCCTCGGCCTCAAAGGAATGGCCGCTTATGTCGACCATGCCGCGCTCTTAGGCAAAAAGGACCCGGCCGTTTTCACCTTTATTCGCGAAGCGTTAGCCTCCTTGTTGGAAGAGAAAACAGCCAACGAACTGATCGCGCTTAATTTAAAATGCGGCGAGGTCAATATTCGGGCGATGGAACTTCTAAACCAAGGCCACATCGAACATTTTGGCCGTCCTGGGCCGACGAAAGTAGCGACCGGCGTAAAAAAAGGTCCGGCAATCCTGGTCAGCGGGCACGACTTGCTCGATCTGGAAGAATTATTAAAGCAAACCGCGGGGAAAGGGGTCAATGTTTATACTCACGGAGAAATGCTCCCGGCCCACGGGTATCCCGGCCTCAATAAATACCCCCACCTGGCCGGCAACTATGGCGGCGCCTGGCAAGATCAGCAGAAGGAGTTCGCTGCTTTCCCGGGAGCGATCCTGATGACGACCAACTGCATCCAGCGACCGACCGATAAATATCGGGAGAACATTTTCACTACCGGGCTGGTCGCCTTCCCCGGTGTTAGGCATGTCAAACATGGCGAGTACGCTCCGGTTATCGCCAAGGCCCTCTCCCTGGGAGGCTTTAAAGAAGATCAGCCGGGCAAAGAGATCCTGGTCGGCTTCGGCCACGACGCGGTCCTGGGGGTCGCGGATAAAGTGATCGAGCTGGTTAAAGGCGGGAAGATCAGACATTTCTTTCTGATTGGCGGCTGTGATGGCGCGAAGTCAGGCCGGAACTATTATACCGAATTAGCGGAGAAGACACCGAAGGATACGATTATCCTGACCCTGGCCTGCGGTAAGTACCGCTTTAATAAACTAGAGTTCGGCGAGATCGAGGGAATTCCCCGTCTGCTCGACATCGGGCAGTGCAATGACGCTTATTCCGCCATTCGGATCGCGGCGGCGTTGGCCAAGGCCTTCAATGTCGGGCTGAACGAACTCCCCCTCTCCCTCATTCTCTCTTGGTACGAACAAAAAGCGGTAGTCATTTTGTTGTCGCTGCTTCATCTTGGTCTCAAAAACATCCGGCTTGGGCCGACCTTGCCGGAGTTTGTCTCACCTAACGTGCTCAAGGTTCTGGTTGATAATTACAATCTGATGCCGGTCACGACCGCCGAAGCTGATTTAAAAGCTATTTTGGGGTAATTAAGAGCCTCTCTCCGCTCCATTCCAAGCGCGGGCGGGGAGAGGCTTGAACCCGAATGGCGTCTTCTGTTATAATTAATACATCCACGCTACAAGTTGGGTGTTTTCCGCCGCGGGCGGCTTGTGGCCCCATCGTCTAGGGGTTAGGACACTAGCTTTTCAAGCTAAGAACCGGGGTTCGATTCCCCGTGGGGCTATTTTTTATCCGCCGAAGTACTTAATCTATGCCGACTGATCAGTTCAAAATATCGCTGAACTTCAGTACTATTTGTTAAGGGACTTAGCCAGCTAATTGCGAGATCAAGCATTTGGTTGATCATCTCGATTTCTGCTCTTGTAATAGATCTTGTATAGTCTGGCCGCCAAGTCAAGAAGTTTTCAACTTGGCTCACCCTTTCTGCCCCTATAATTATTTTATCAACAACCAGTGCGCTTAAATAATCTCTTAATGTCATTATATTGCCACCAATACATTTATAATTGGCATATTCTGGATCAGTAGATGCAATTTTTTGGGGAGGGAGATCGTCTCTCATCCCTCGAAATATCAATAAGCGCGCGAGATAATAATTTGCATTGCCCATGAAGCGGGCTTTATGTGTAAGGCTTTCATAATTAGTTATCCCCCGATAGTTTTCGGCGCTTAAAAATATTTCTGCTCTTTTTTCTAATAAACTAGTCCCCAATGGCCTAAATGGCAAACCAAAATAATCACAAGCTTGTAGCATCCCCAAATGGATACGGTTAGCTTTGGATAAAGGAACTTTTGGAAGATGAAACGGGCTTAATCTTCTGCATATTTCAATTCCTTGCCGAACCCTGCTTAAATATGATTGGCCCATATCTGATTATCAATAAAAACAATTATTAATTTCATGTATTGTGCGGGACGACTCCTGATTTTACGTTACCCGGAGCGTTAATTGGCTTACTTTAATTATTCGTATACTCAACGCTCAATACCGGCGGGTTAGCCCCGTTTTCCCGGCTCAAGATCGAGACGACTCCATTTTCCGAACCATCTTGTTTGATCGCGATCCCGTAATTGGTCGCGGGGGTTGAATACCAGCTTTTAACCGCGGTCAGAATAGCGTCACTGCTTAGCGAATTGTATTGACTGGCCGTGAAGGTCGAGGAAAGGAGGAAGGTCCCGACGGACGGCTTGGTATTCCAAGTGGTATCGCTTGAAAAAGCGCCGCTCAATAAATAAGTCTGGAGCGCCGGCGTCCCCACCGTCACCGCATATGTTTTTATAGTCGCCGACTGGATGGTAATGTTGCTGGGAAGCGAAGCTAAGGAAAAGTGGAAATAGGCTTCATAGTTGGTCCCCGGCGGAGTCAGCAACCCTCCCTTAAGAGAAGCGACGCTTTCGTATGAAGCCGTTGGCAAAGAGGAGTCAACATACGAGTCTGATTCGGCCGTGATCTCCACGGCATAGCCGGAAACGGTCACGTTCGCGATCCCGTCGATCTCTCCTGAAGTACAATGCACGACCGCCGTCCCCTGGCTTTTCGCTTCCAGGGTAGCAATCGTTCCGTTCGCCGTTAAGGTTCCGATTGAATCACCCGTAAGACTCCAGACGGGCGAAAAAGCCAATCCTTCGCCGGAAGAGGTCGTCCCATAAGCATTAAAAGTAATAAGCGCATTAATCCTGACGGTCTGGCTATTCGGAGAAATTTCGATCGCGGCCAGTTCACTGGTCGGCGGCAGGGCCTCGGAGATTATGACCGTCGCCGAGACGGCTTGCCCGCTATACGAGGCCGTAATGATTTCCGTTCCGGTCGCGGTCGGATTAAACAATCCGGTATAGCCAACAGCGGTGATCGTCCCAAGATTATTAGTTAACGCCCAAGAAGGGATCACCGCCACGGTGGTGCCATCAGTAAAATTTCCGGTGACCGTAAAAGTAAGGCTGCTTCCGATCCTCACCGTCCCACCGGTCGGTGAAATAGTCAGGCTCGAGATCGCGCCGTTATTAACGGTCGAATCGCCGCAGCCGGAAATAATCACTATTGCCGCCAATAGTATTGAGAACAAGGGAATCTTCATCCTTAATATAATAGCATTTCCCCTCTTCTTTTGCCCGCGGGGCGCTCAACTTTTCCAGAATTTCTCGACCGCTTCCACTGTCTGGAGCCCTTTCGGCTCAAGCAAGCCAAGCAACTTTAGCCAAATCGCCCCGGTAATTTCGACATCGGCGGCCGCCCGGTGGAGGACCGGGGTCGGAATGCGAAAATGCTCCGCGACCTTTGAGAGCTTGTAGGAATAGAGGCCGGGGATCAGTTTTCTCGACAGTTTCAACGTGCACAAGAGGGGGTTGGCCAAGTGCGGGATAAAAAGCAGTTGCGCGTGGTGATTGATAAAAGGGACGTCAAATTCAACATTATGAACAACCAGCGGATCGGTCTTAACAAATTGAAAGAAGCCTTCAAGCGCGGCCCGTTTCTCAATCCCGGCGTCATGCAACTCCTGCGAAATCCCGGTCAGGTTGACGATCAGGTCGGGCAAAAGCTGATGGGTATTGATTAAGACGTTATAGCTTTCGGTCGTTTTGCCCCCCTCGATCCGCGCCGCCGCCAATTCTATGATTTCACTCTTCTGATATTCCAGGCCGGTCGTTTCAATGTCAATGACACAATAGCTCCGGCCCAATAACCCGGCTGGCTCCTCTTTGGCATGCCGAAGAAAAGGGAACTTTTCGGTTAGCTGGCTGAATTCCGGCGATTGATAATATTTTTCCATAGCCCATGGTTATTATATAAGAATTGTTAGCGATTGACACCCGGCTCTTTTTCTTTTATCCTAAATCGTGATGCGCAAACTAATTGCCGCTTTATTCGTGATCGTCCTGGCCTCGGTACTTTACGCCGAAGTCGCGCTTCCCCCCTTGGTCAAACAGCCCGAAAGCGTTTCGCTGAAAGAAAAAAAAGCGCGGCTGGAATATCTCCGTAAAGAAATCAAGCGCCTCTCCGGCCAGGTCAAGCGGGTTCGCCGGAGCCAGCGGGGCCCGCTCGTCGCTAAAATGAACGCTTATCAGAATGAGATCGACGCCCTCCTGCGGATCCCGCCGCCGCCGCCGTTAAAAATGATCGCCGGCCCGCCCCGGCCGGTTGACGTTCCGCCCGCGCCGCCACCGCCCCCCCGGATCGAAACTTTGCAGAAAGTCCGGCGCGAAGTCTTTATGCCGCGCAACCCGCAGCTCGGTCTCTCGGCCGGCTACCTGGCCGGCATCAGCGCGTTCAGGCTCGAAGCCAGGTTCTTTGAGCCGTTGAACATCAACTCGACCAGCGGCCGGCTGGCGCTGGCTTACGCTTGGGGGAATGACAGCGACAATCTTACCCGGAGAAATTTGGTTGTTTGCGTTGACGGGGTCTATCGCTTTAATCAGCCCTATGAGCCCGGCCTTCATTACTATTCCGGGGCCGGCCTCAATTTCACGATTTTGACGACCGGACGCACGGCCGGTTCGTTTGGCGGAGAATTGTTTGCCGGAGCGGACGCCGCGCTTTTGGGAGGAGAAGGCTTTGTTGAGGCGGGACTGGGCTTGTTAAGGAACGGGACTGGGGCGCGGCATAGCGGGTTGATCTTGATGGTCGGTTTCCGGAATTAACCCAGCAGCTCTGAAATATCGACCGCTTCAAAATTGTCGCGGTTGTTTTTTTGAACCTTGACTTCGCGGTATTGACTTAAGTCGATGGCTTCGTCTTCTTCGCTCCCCTTGTCTTCCCACTTGGTCCCGCTCGGCCAGGAGGAACGCTTCTCCTCTTCCACCGCCCACTTTTCATAATAGTTTTCCGGGATCTCTTCCAGAAAGCGCGACTCCTTCAGGATCACTTCCCCTTCATAGCCGGAATAAACCAAGGGGTAGGTCAGATATAGCTCGTCCTTCGCCCTGGTCACGGCAACATAGAACAAGCGGCGCTCTTCTTCCATCTCTTCTTCTTTATTAAAGGAAAGATACGACGGAAAGCGGCCGTCGGCCAGCCAGGCGACGAAAACGATCTTCCATTCCAGCCCTTTGGCCTGATGGATCGAGGACAGAACGCAGGCCTCTTTTTCCGGTTCGCCGCCGTCAACGACTGTTTCCGCTTCGATCCCGGAAACAAGAGCCAGCGAGCTCAACAAATCTTCCAGCGATTTAAATTGCGTGGCGTAACTGCCAAGCTGTTCCAGGTCCTCCAATCTCTCCCGAAAATTGGCGTATTGCGCTTTGATGTATTCGGCGTAATTAGAACCGGCGATGATCTTCACCATTTCCGCCGGCGAATCGATCTTGTCCAGCAGGTCGCGCAACGTCTGCTGAAAAACGCGGAAGTCGCGCTGGGCGGCCGCCGGGACCAGCCCGACGACCTGCTCCGAGGTAATGGCCGCGACCGCGTCGATCGTCTGGTTAATATGCTGGAAGATCTTTTCCGCGGTCCGCGGTCCGACTTTCGGCAAAAGCTTTAAAATCCTGGTCCAGGAGATCTCATCTTTGGGATTATGGAAGATCTTCAAAAAGGCCAAAACGTCTTTGATGTGCGCTTCTTCAAAAAACCGGATCCCGGAACGGACCTCGAACGGAATTCCCCGTTTGGTCAGCTCCATCTGGATCTCCATCGACTGGTAGTGCGAACGGTAGAGGATCGCCATTTCATTCAGGGACGAACCCTCATCGCGCAGCTCCAGCATTCGCTGGGCAATGAACGAAGCCTGGGAAAAAACATTGACCAACGGCACGACCGCCGGCTTTTGCCCGCTCGGCCTTTTTGATCTTAAGCGTTTGTCGAACTTCTCCTTCGCCAGGCTGATCGAGGCGTTGGCGACCATCAAGATTTCCGGAGTGGAACGATGATTGACCTCCAGCTTATAGAGGCCGGCGTCCGGATAAACTTTGGGGAAGTTAATGATGTTTTTAAAGTGCGCGCCGCGGAAGCTGTAGATCGACTGGCTATCGTCGCCCACAACCATGATGTTCCGGTGTTCTCTGGCTAAAATATCCATGATCTTGGCCTGGAGGTGATTGGTATCTTGATACTCATCGACTAGGATGTGGAGAAATTTACTTGAATAGCGCCGGGCGACATCTTCATTCTCCGCCAGCAGCTTCCACCAGTTAAAAAGCAGGTCGTCGAAATCCATCAGGTTGCTTTTTCTTTTGTGCTGGTTGTACATTTTAAAAACAGCTTCGATCTCTTCCGCCTGCGGCTCGAATTGGGCGTAATTATAGGCGATCACATCCACAATGCTCCGCCCGGTGTTGACCGCCAGGCCGAAAAGAGCGGCCAGGCTGTCCCCTTTAGGAAACCGTTTTGCTTTCGTATCAATACTGCAATCGGCGATGGAATTATCGATCAGGTCTTTGGAATCGGCCCGGTCGAGGATCGTAAAATTCTGTTCATAGCCGATCAACTTAGCGTAACGGCGCAGCAACAAATTGCCAACGTGATGGAAGGTCCCCCCGCAAAGATCTTTGATGTCTTGCCGCAGCAGGTTCTCTACCCGGGAAACCATTTCTCTGGCCGCTTTATTGGTAAAGGTGACCAGCAGGATCCGATCAAGCGGAATTCCAGATTCAACCAGGTACGCGACCCGATAGGTAATCGTTCTGGTCTTGCCGGAACCGGCCCCGGCAATGACCAGCATCGGCCCGCCCGGGGCGGTGACGATCGGCAGCTGCTCTTCGGTCAGCTCCTTGGCATAATCTATCTTAAAATTGGGCCGGCCAGCCTCATATATGGATTTTAATATGTATTTTTGCGTCATAAATGTTCCACGTGGAACTATTTGGCTATCCTATCTTTAAATTTATATCCAAAGCGCGGGCGGAGTGGGTCAAAGCGCCGACCGAAATGTAATCAACCCCGGTCTTAGCGACCGCCCTGATGTTCTTGATGGTAATCCCACCGGAGGCCTCGGAAACAACCCGGGCTTTTTTACACATTAACGCTCCGGCTTTTAGCGCTGTAAGTGTCAGATTGTCCAAGAGTGCCCGGTCGGCCCCGGCTTCTATGGCACGCCTAACTTCCGCTAGCGTACCGGCTTCGACTTCGACCGGCTTTCGTCCCAGGTAGATCTTGGCGGCATCGACCGCTTTTTCGATCGTTTTGTTGATCTTAATATGATTGTCCTTGATCAAGACCTCATCATAAAGACCAAGCCGATGGTTCTCTCCCCCGCCCAGTTTAACGGCATACTTTTCGATCGCCCGCCAGCCAGGCGTGGTCTTTCTGGTGTCCAGCAGGATCGCTCCGGTCCCCCTAATTTTCTCAACGTATTCACCGGTTAAGGTCGCGATCCCGGATAAATGCTGAAGGAAATTTAAGGCGGTCCGTTCGCCGGTCAGGATCGCCCGCGCCGGCCCTTTCAGAGTCGCGATTACCGTCCCTTTTTTAACCGAAGCCCCATCTTTGACCTTTTGAGTTAGCCTGACCCGGCGGTCTATCTGGCGGAAAACCTCCCGGGCTATTTCCAAGCCGGCAATGATCCCGGCCTCCTTGGCGGTGATCCGGGCCGTTACCCGCCTATCGGCCGGAATGACCGCTTTGGTCGTAATGTCGCCATCGCCAATATCTTCAATAAGGGCGATCTTGATAAGATGTTCGGTCGTGCGCTGCAGCTTATGCATTAATTACCTCAATAATATCCAGACCACGTAATAATACATCAAGGGGGCGGTCAGGACAAATGAATCGATCCGGTCCAGCACCCCGCCATGACCGGGAACGATATTTGACGAATCTTTGACCCCAGCATCCCGCTTGATCAGCGACTCAATCAAGTCGGAAAATTGGCCGGCAATCCCGATCAAAACCCCAAGGATCAGCGCGTGCCACAAGTCAATTTGCGCCGTTTGGCTGAAAATCCCGGCGGCCAGCAAGCAAACGACAAACCCGGCAATCGCTCCTTCCCAGGTCTTTTTGGGGGAGATCGAAGGGGCCAGCGGAGTGTGTCCGAAGGCTCTCCCGGCCAGGTAAGCGGCCGAGTCCATCGCCCAGACCGTAAAGACCAGGAAAAAAAGATAGCCGCCATGATCGGTCAAACTGCGGATAAAAATAAGATAGCTGAAAAACCAACCGATATAAATCATTCCTAAAACGGTTACGGCTACGTCAACAATCGTGTCCTTTTCCCGCTTCAGGAAAATCCCTGATATTAGGGTTATCGCCACCGCAATTGTTAGGATGGCCGAATGGGCCGGCTCCCAGCTTCTTTTCAAAGAGTAATAAGAAAAAGTGATAAAAAATATCGTAATAATATTGCCGACATAATAAGCGGGGAAAAACCCTTTCTTCATCATCAGGTTGTAAAACTCATTGATCGAGAAGATCGCCAGAGCCAAGATCATCAAAAGGAACGGGAGGTTCCCATAATAAATGCAGCCTAAAACGATCGGCATGCCGATCGCGATGGTCAGTGCCCGGAGCTTCATAGTTTACCGAATCGCCTTTCCCTTTTCTGGTAGGCCTCGATCGCTTGATTAAATTGTTTCGCCCTGAATTCCGGCCAGAAGAGATCCGTTACATAAAGTTCCGCGTAGGCTATTTGCCAGAGTAGAAAATTAGAGATCCGCATCTCGGAAGCGGTCCTGATCAGCAGGTCGGGGTCCGGCATCTCGCTGGTATACAGCTTGGCCTGAAGGTCGGCTTCGTCGATCTCTTTCTTCCCCTCGGCAATCAAGCGGTTAACCGCGTCGACGATCTCGGCCCGTCCGCCGTAGTTGACCATGATGCTCAAAGTGCTTTTGCTCCCGGCGGCGGTTTTCTCCATTGCCAGGCGCATCTTCTTCTGAAGATCGGGAGAAAACTTCGCCAGCCGGCCAAGGAATTGGACCTTGACCCCGTTTTTAGCCAGTTCGCCCAGTTCCCGATCGATCGTCATCGAAAGCAGTCCCATCAAAAAATCGATTTCCTCTTTCGGCCGCCCCCAGTTTTCCGTGGAAAAAGCGTAGACGGTCAGATACTCGACCCCGAGCTCGTTTGCCGCGCGCAAAACGGCGCGGAGCGATTCCGCCCCTTCTTTGTGGCCGGCGATTCTCGGCAAGCCGCGCTTTTTCGCCCAACGGCCATTGCCGTCCATAATGATGGCGACGTGTCTTGGGATGTTTTTTTCCATGTCGGTATTCAGGCTACCGGGTTTGGCCCAGCGCCCAGGACCAAGGGAGATCGCCCCTGCTCCTGGCGGCTGTTAAATGGAAAGAACTTCCTTTTCTTTGGCGGCGGCCAGGTGGTCGGCTTCGGCGCAATATTTGTCGGTCAATTCCTGAACCTTTTTATCGAACAGGGATTGCTGGTCTTCGGTAATAACCTTATCGGCCTTCTGTTTTTTTAGCTCTTCCATCGCGTCGCGTCTGATGTTGCGGACCACGACCTTGGCGTCTTCCGTCTCTTTCTTGATCACTTTAGTGAGATCTTTGCGGCGCTGTTCGGAAAGCTCCGGCAGAACCAAGCGGATCACTCCGCCCTCGGTCTTCGGCGTCAACCCGAGGTCCGAGGCCTGAATCGCTTTTTCGATCCCAACGACCGCCGTTTTATCGTAGGCGGTGATCTGAAGGAGCCGGGCTTCCGGAGCGGCCACCGAGGCGACCTGCTTCAGCGGCACGCTGGACCCATAGTATTCTACGTGAAGGTTGTCGAGCAGCGCCGGATTGGCCCGGCCGGTCCTGATGCCGGAGAAGTTTTTCTTCAAAATCTCGATCGCTTTTTGCATTCCTATTTCATGGCTTTTTACGATATCCATTTTGTCCCCCTTATTCGGCTTCGATGATCGTCCCGACTTTTTTCCCCAGGACGGCTTGTCTAATGTTCCCCGGCTTGAGCAGGTCGAGGACCAGGATCGGGATCTTATTGTCCATGCAGAGCGAGACGGCGGTTGAGTCCAATACGCCCAACCGCTTCTGAATAACTTCCATATGGGTAATCCGGCTGAATTTTTTCGCGTCCTTATGTTTCAGCGGATCTTTGTCGTAGACGCCGTCAACTTTGGTCGCTTTGATAATAACGTCGACATCGAGCTCGGCCGCCCTTAACGCGGCAGTCGTATCGGTTGAAAAATAAGGGTTCCCTGTTCCAGCCGCCAGCACCACCACCCGCCCCTTTTCCATGTGGCGGATCGCTCTCCGCCGGATAAAAGGTTCGGCGACGGAGCGCATATCGATGGCGGTCTGGACCCGGCAATTAACCCCTTGTTTTTCCAGGGCGTCCTGGATCGCCAGCGAATTAATGACCGTGGCCAGCATCCCCATGTAGTCGCCGGTCGCCCGGTCGATCCCGTTAACCGCTCCCGCCACCCCGCGGAAAATATTCCCGCCGCCAACAACGACGGCGACCCCAACCCCCGCTTCTCTGACTAGTTTGACCTCTTTGGCAACCGTGTGCAAGACCTTGAGGTCAATTCCGTACTTTTGTTCGCCGCCGAAAATTTCACCGGAGAGTTTGAGGAGGATCTTTTTGTAAGGTCTTGTCATGTCGTGAGGATTATACTATAATTCACCAGCTATGGCAATGTTCTTCCCTTATTTTGAATTGGCCGCGTCCCTCTTCATCTTATTGCTCGCCTTTGAGATCTGGACCCGCCATTACGAGAACCATTTGGCCCGTTTTTTTTCTTTTTTCGCTTTGACCGCTTTTCTCTGCGCGATCTTAACCTATTCTTATCGGATCGCCTTCACTTTAGAGATCGCCCGGGATATTAATCGGATCAGTGCCCTTCTTTGGGTCTTCATTTTCCCGCTTTTCACTCATTTTGTTCTTCTTTATACAAAAAAAGATAGTTTTCTTCAATCAGCTTACAACTATCTCTGGCTTTATCTTCCCCCTTCGGTCCTGGGGCTATTGTTCCTTTTCACCAATTCGATGTACCAACGCTATGAGATCCAAAATATCGGGATCGTCAGCCAGCCGGCGCCGTTATATTGGCTCTTCGCGATCGAATCGATCATTTATTGCTGCTGGGGGGTAGGCTTATTGCTCTGGTATTCCCAGGTTACTCCGCAAAAGACCGAAAGGTCCCAAGCGATTTTGATCGCGATCGGCTCGATCGTCCCCTTCCTGGTCGGTCTGGTCACCGACTTTATCTTGCCGTTGGTCCTTGGCTACCGGTTGGGTTTCCCCACGTTGGTTTTTGACCTGGCGGTAATGAACTTTTTTATTTTCATCGCCATGCGCTCCTATAGTCTTTTTGCCATCTCCCCGGCCTTGGCGGCCGACGTAATTATTGAGACTATGCCGGACGCGCTGGTGGTAACCGATATCGACGGCTGTGTTATTTTCATGAATGAAGAAGCGAAAAAACTGCTCCATACTTCCGGCGAAAATACCTGCCACGTTATTTCAACTTTGTTTAAAAACCCGGCGGATTATGAGCGGCTCTATGACGAGGTCGCCCACAAAAAACTGCTGATCGAAAGGTTTGAAGCCGAGCTGAAGGACCCGATGGGGGAACGAATCCCCGCCCTGATCAATGCCCGGCTCCTCCGCGCCAAGGGCTTTGGCGAAATCATTGGGATCGTTTTCGTCATCCGGGATATCCGCGGCTGATCCCTTGAAATCCCCCCTGTTTAAAGCCGATTAATCAACATGAGAGCAACTTATCGCACATCTTTCGAGGTTATCGTCATCGGGGCCGGGCATGCCGGGATCGAAGCGGCCCTGGCTTCCGCTCGGCTTGGGTGCCGCACCCTCCTTTTAACAATGAACATCGATACGATCGGTTATATGTCCTGCAACCCGGCGATCGGCGGCCCGGCCAAGTCACAATTGGTCCGCGAAGTTGACGCTTTGGGAGGCCAGATGGGAATTTCTGCCGACCTAACTTTTCTGCAAATGAAAACTCTCAATACCAACAAAGGGCCAGCGGTCCACGCCTTGCGCGCCCAATCCGACCGTCAGCAATACCATCAGATGATGGAAAAAATTCTGGAAGAACAGCCCAATCTGGAGATCAAACAAGCGGAAGTCAGCGAACTCCTTATTGCCAACGATCAAATTGAAGGCGTACGAACGGTCCTTGGCCCTGTTTATCGCGCCTCGAACGTGATCGTCACCACCGGAACATTTCTAAAAGGGGTCATCCATGTCGGGATGAGCCATCAAGAGGCCGGACGAATGGGGGAAGGCCCTTCAAACCAGCTTTCCGACTCTCTAGCCAAGACCGGCCTGAAGTTAGGTCGCCTTAAGACTGGCACGCCAGCCCGCCTTAACCGCCGTTCGATCGATTTTTCTAAAATGGCGGTCCAACCCGGGGATGAACCACCCCGACAGTTCTCCTTCACTTGGGAATATCGGCAATATGGGCTGTCCGGCTTACCGGAAAACGAAACTTTTTCTCTGCCGCAAATCCCTTGCCATCTGACCTGGACCAACGAACGAACACACGAGATAATTCGAGCCAACCTTGACCGCTCCCCCCTTTACCAGGGAAAGATCAAAGGGGTCGGCCCCCGTTACTGCCCCTCGATCGAAGACAAGGTTGTCCGCTTCCCTGAAAAGGACCGTCAGCAGTGCTTCATTGAGCCAACCGGTCGTTCGACGCTGGAAATGTACGCCCAGGGGATGTCGACCTCTCTGCCGGAAGATGTTCAGCTGGCAATGCTCCGAACCATGCCGGGACTGGAAAGCGTAGAGATGATCCGCCCTGGGTACGCCGTAGAATACGATTATGTCCTCCCCTCCCAACTTCAATACACCCTGGAAACCAAAACGATCTCCGGCCTCTTTTGCGCCGGGCAGATTAACGGAACTTCCGGCTACGAAGAGGCGGCCGCCCAAGGGTTGGTCGCCGGAATCAATGCCGCCCTTAAGACCAAAGGGGCCCCCCCTCTGATCCTTGGTCGGGACGATAGCTATATCGGCACGCTGATCGACGACCTGATTACCAAAGAGATCTTAGAGCCGTATCGCATGCTGACCTCCCGCTCCGAATACCGGCTGCTCCTCCGCCAAGACAACGCCGACCTCCGCCTCACGGAAAAAGGCTATCGGGTTGGGCTTATTTCTGAATCCCGATATCAGGCCTTTCTTAAAAAGAAAGCCGCCGTCCTGGCCAAGGAAGCGATTTCCCGGGAAACCAGGGAACAGATCGAGATCGCCCAAAAATATCAGGGGTATATCGCACGGCAGCTGGAGCAGATCGCCCGCTTTAAGAAACTGGAAGATAAGCGGCTCCCCTCATCGTTCGATTATCAAATATTAAAAGGGCTTTCCACTGAAGCTCGGGCTAAGTTGACCGCCATTCGCCCAACCTCGATCGGCCAGGCGTCGCGGATCGCCGGGGTCTCGCCGGCCGACATCGCCGTCCTCCTTATTTGGCTGCAAACCTGCAGTAGACAAAGCAAAATCACCATGTTAAAATCGGTCGCTGGACAAGAGGAGGTGACATCGTGAAAAAGCTATTATTAATCGCACTAGCGGCAGTTTTCCTGGCCGGCGTCTCTCACGCGGCCATGGATTCCGTCGGCTATATTGACGTCCAAAAGGTCTTCAAGGAATACAAAGAGACCGACAAAGCCCAAAAGGATCTGTCAAAGGACGAAGAAAACTTCAAAAAAGAATTCGAAGACAGCCAGAAAAAACTACAGGAAGCCGAGAAAAACGGCAAGAAACAAGAAGAGCTCGAAAAGATGAAGAAAGAGCTCGAAGAAAAGCTGGCCCCCAAGCGTGATTCGCTGATCAAAAAGAATCAGGAATTGACCGGGAGGATTCAGGCCGCCATTCTGGAATCGGTCAAAAAAGTGGCCAAAAAGGTTGGGGTTGAAGTCGTTCTCGACAAACAGGTACTGATCATCGGCGGAATGGACCTGACCGACATGGTCATCACCGAGCTGAATAAAGGAAAGTGAAACTCGCAAGACTAGCCGAACTTGTTTCCGGCACAGTCAACGGTAACGCTGACCAAGAGATCAATAAAGTTTCGACTATCGAAGAGGCCGGGGTTGGGGATCTCGTTTTTGTTCTAGAAGACAAGAATCTCATCCCGGCCTTTTCATCCTCCGCCTCCGCCGTCGTCGCCACCAAGGCCCCAGCCAACACTCAAGGTAAAGCCTATCTGCAGGTTAAAAATCCGCGACTGGCCATGGCAAAAATCTTATCTGGCTTCATTGCGCCAAGCCAGCCCGGCACTATTTCCGATAAAGCGGCCATCGCCAAAAGCGCCCAGTTGGGGAAGAACGTTTCAGTCGGCCATTTCTCTTGCATCGGGGAAGATTGCCAGATTGGAGAGAATACGATCATTCACTCCAATGTCACGATCTACGACCGAGTTGTTATCGGCGCTAACGTCATCATCCACGCCGGCGCCAGGATCGGCGTCGACGGTTTCGGTTTTTCCTGGGAAAACGAGCAACACGTCAAGATCCCCCAAGTCGGAACAGTAATCATTGAGGACAACGTCGAGATCTACGCCAATGTCTGCGTCGCCCGCGGGACGATCGGCGCGACGCGCATCGGCCGGGGGACCAAGATCGACTGCCTCACCCATATCGCCCACAATTGCCGGATCGGGGAGTCGTGCGCCATTACCGCTCTGGTCGGCTTTGCTGGTTCGGTCACCTTCGGCAGGCACGTGCAGGTCGGCGGCATGTCCGGATTCAACGGACATATTACCGTCGGCGACAACACCATCGTTATGGCCAGGTCAGGCGTTACCAAAGATATCCCGGCCGACTCCGTCGTTTCCGGCTTCCCAGCTTACGACAACAAAGAACAATTAAAATTCCAGGCCACCCTGAAACGTCTGACCAAAAAGAGCGGGAAGTAACCCCTTCGGAAACCTGCGGCAACATCGCCGCAGTTTCCTACGAAAGGCATACCCCGCGACTAAACGTCGCGGTTATTCTTGTTTTCCTCTGTTATTAACGGTAAAATCACGTTATGAGCACAAAAGAACAGGCAAAAAAGAAGATTGCCGCTTTAATTGAAAAGTATGAATTAATTGCTAAAGCAGGGAAGCTTAAAGATTTCAACGAAGCTAACACCCGCAAAGATTTTATTATGCCCCTTTTTGAAGCTCTTGGCTGGGACATTAGAAACAGCTATGAAGTTGCCGAGGAAGAAAACGTCTCCAACGGCATCGTTGACTACGCTTTCAAGCTAAACGGTATTACAAAGTTCTATCTTGAAGCCAAGCAAATCTCCGTTGACCTGGAAGAAGAGCGCTGGGCGGAGCAAACCATTGATTACGCCTGGTACAAAAGCGTTACTTGGGCCGTACTTTCCGATTTTGAAGGAGTAAAGATCTTCAATGCCGAATGGCGCGAGCCATATATTTCCAAAAACCTGTTCATTGACTTAAAGTACACTGAATACCTGGAGCGGTTTGACGATCTCTGGTTGTTATCTAAAGAAAGCCTCGAAACCGGCTTACTCGGGAAGAAAGCGGAACAATATGGAAAAAAAGCCAAACGACGCCCGGTTAACGAGGCAATATTTGATGACTTACTTACTTGGCGCAAAGCCCTATTAGAAGACCTAAACAAGTTAAATCAAACGATCACTCTGTCCGGCGAAGAAAAAGAAGAAGTCGTTCAAAAGATTCTCGATCGGTTGATCTTCATCCGCTCCTGCGAGGACCGTAAAATCGAGAACGAGCGGCTTCGCGCGGCGTTAAGAGATTGGGAAGAAAAAGACAAAAAAGGCGAACTGTACGATAAGGTCGTGGCCATTTTTGAGTATTATCATTTTTATGATACCAGCCTATTCGCTCCCGGCCACCCGTGTGAAAAGGTCAATCTTTTTAATGGGACGATTAACTCCATCATCAACGGACTTTATTACAATGGCCAAGAAAAGATCCATTATGATTTTAAGAGTATCCCCGCCGACGTCCTGGGCGGTATTTACGAGCAGTATCTCGGCCATATTCTAAAACGAGGGAAGCTGGTCGAAGGGAAGCCGCATCGCAAAGAACAAGGAATATATTATACCCCCAAATATATCGTCGATTACATCGTCGAAAACACTCTGGGGAAATTACTGGCCGAAATGCCCCCCGAAAAGGCCGGTCTGATTAAAATATTGGACCCTGCCTGCGGCTCCGGCTCTTTTCTTATTAAGGCGCTTGATGTTATGGACAAATATTATGAGCAAACCACTGAATTTAAGAATATGCCTTATAACCGTCGGGTGAAGGCCCTGCAAAATAATATTTATGGGGTCGACCTTGACGAAAAAGCGGTCGAGATCGCCCAACTTAACCTCATGCTCCGCGCTTTAGCAGAAAGGCGGACCCTACCAAACATCTCTTCAAATATCAAATGCGGCAATTCGTTAATATCCGGAACACCGGAAGAGCTCAAAAAACATTTCGGCGTCAACTGGCACGACAAGAAGCCCTTTAACTGGGAAGAACAGTTCCCAGATGTTTTCAAGCAAGGGGGATTTGATGTAATTATTGGGAATCCGCCGTATATTTCTCTGTTTGGAGCAGAAGAGGACAAAGAATATTTTAAATCTAATTATAAATCCTTTGAATATCAGGTAAACAGTTTTTCTCTTTTTATTGAAAGGGCCGCCACTCTTTTGCGTAAGGGGGGTCGCCTAGGGTTTATTACCCCTGCTGTATTTCTTTCCCAACATTATTTTTATCACCTTCGTAAGTTGATTTTTGACAACTTCAATCTCTTAGAGGTGCTAATTCTTAAGCATAGGGTTTTTGGGGCCGCTGAAATCGGAGATACTTGTGTTTTTATATTTGAAAAACGGCCAAATAATTCTTCTTTAGCCAACAACATCGTTAAGTATGCCATAGTTAATAGTGAAAGTGGTTTTAATTATGTTGAATATGGCTCTGTCCCTCAGTCTGATTTTTTGAAAAATCCCCGCCTAGAGATTTCTCTCGCAGGAAATGCCGCCCTTTTAGACAAGATCCAAAAGGTTTCTGTTCCATTAAAAGCTCTCGCTACCTGCATTTTAGGTATTAAGCCCTATCAAGCAGGGAAAGGCAAGCCAAAACAGGATAAAAAAACAGTTGAAGATCGGCCTTTTGATAATTGTGTAAAACTCGATAATAGCTATAGGCAGTATTTAATGGGTAAAGACATTAATAGATACGTTATTGCCCCTCGGGAAGATCGTTTCATCAAATACGGGGACTGGCTTGCGGAACCAAGGCCTACCGCTCCCTTTGAGCGCGATAAGATTATTTTAAGGCAGACCTCTGACGTTATTAGGGCGGTAATTGATAATGATAAGTATTATAATCTGAATAATATTTATAACATTGAAATTATCAACCATAAATACTGCTATGAATATTTGCTAGGCATTTTAAACTCATCTTTATTGAAATTTGTTTATCAATCCTTGGTTCCTGAAAATAAGCGATTGTTTGCTGAAATCAAAAAAATTAACCTGGACAAATTGCCAATTAGGGCCTTAGAAAGCGCCGAAGGACAAAAAGCCTTGGCCTCACTCGTAAGAAGGTTGCTTGGACTTTATAAGGAGCGATTAAAAACGCCCGAAAACTCCAATAAATGTCTCCAGCTTAAAGAAGAAATCACCAAAACAGACAAGCAAATCGACGCCGAGGTATATAAGCTATATGGGCTGACGGAGGAGGAGATCAAGACAGTGGAGGGGGAGAAATGACAACTTTTGAAGAACTAGGCCGTTGGCTTAGAAGGCCGGAAGGTTTAAACCTCGAATTTAAAACAGCTAGTAATAGTTTTGATAAAAAAAATGATTTGCCGGACTACTGTGCCGCGCTTGCAAACGAAGGCGGCGGGAAACTTATATTGGGCATATCAAATAATGGGGAAATAAAAGGAACGGCCGCTTTTTCTGGGACTTACCAGAAGCTCTCGCATGAGCTATATACTTCATTAAAAATTAGAATTGATGTTGAGGAGCTTCAGCACCCGAAAGGCCGGGTTCTTGTTTTTCATGTTCCATCCAGGCCTAAAGGCAGCAGAATAAAATCGAACGGTCATTATAAGTTTCCCATGCGCCTTGGGGAATCGCTTTCCGAAATGGATGATGCGACCACAAAAAACATACTAAATGAAACCGACCCGGATTTCTCTTCTCAATTTGTTCCGGGGCTTTCCTTTAAAGACTTGGACTTATCTGCGATTACCCGCCTTCAGTCCTTGTGCGCGACTAAATCAAAGTCTTCAAATTATCTTAAGCGTTCCCCTGAACAATTTCTTACAGATTTGAAACTAATCTCCGATAAAAATGTAACTTTTGCCGCTTTAGTATTGCTCGGCAAAAGCCAAGCTCTCGATGCCTTCTTGCCTTCCTCCGAAATAATTTTTGAATGGAGACAAGTCCCAGACAAAACTTCTTTTGATTTTCGTGAAAATTGGCGCGGACCGTTTATTGGCCTGTTTGATGTTATTTGGGAAGAGATTGACAAAAGGAACCTACGAACGCCTTATAAAGAAGGGTTTATTCAAAACGACATCCTCTCTTTCGATCGAGACAGTATCAGGGAAGCCATTCTTAATGCCGTAGCACACCGTGATTACACAATGAAAGGACATTCCATTTTTATCCTTGCGTCTCCTAACGCTTTTTCTATCATTAGCCCTGGCGGGTTCATGCCAGGAATTACGCCAACAAATGCCATCAATAAAAGCGCGTGGAGAAATCAACGACTTGCTGAAACCTTTGAAAAGGCTGGCTTAATTGAGAGATCTGGACAAGGCCTTGATATTATCTTTGAAAAAACAATTCGTGACGGCAAGGGAACGCCCAATCTTTCTCGAAGCGATTCCTTTTCCGTTGTCCTTGATATCCCAGCCGTTGTCAAAGACATCAACTTCATTCGCTTCCTTGAACATATTGCGAATGAAAAACAAATAAGATTTTCTTTTGATGAACTTCTCGAGTTAGAAAGGATAAGAGAGAATCAACAAGTCGCCCAAGTTGTATTCAAAGAAAGATTTATTAAACTTGGATTAATTGATCAAATTGGGCGAACTCGTGGGGCTAGGTATATCCTTTCTCATGAATATTATCGGCATGAGGGCAAAATTGGCCGCCATACCGCTTTGGCCGGATTACCAAGAGAAGAAAAGAAGGCATTAATACTGGCGCATCTGAAAAAACATAAAAAGGGCTACCCCAAGGATTTTTCCGATGCATTTACTGGATTGAAGGCTAAGGACATCTCAAATATTTTACAAGAATTAAGAAAAACAAAAAAGATTATTCATGTTGGACCAAAGCGTGGCGGTTATTGGCAGCTTAATTAGCAACAATTCCCTCATTTTTAAGCTCCTTGCGTTGCTATATTTTGCATAATTACTTGATATTTCAAGCGGATTAATTAGCTTGAATTAGCTAGATCAATTATATGTAGCGATTCCCTTTGGGTTACGTGTTTTTAAAAGGTTGGTTTATCAAAATAATGAACATCGCTTTTTTCGCCGATTCTTATAAGCCTTATATTTCCGGGGTAACTAACTCGGCCGAGATCCTGGCCAAGAACCTGCGCTTGCGCGGACATCGCGTCTACATTTTAGCGCCGTCTTATCCCGGTCACCTCGACACTGACCCGGATATTATCCGTTTTCCTTCGATCGCCGGGGGATATCCCAAGTTCCGGCTGGCAATTCCGGTTGTCAGGAATATGCCGAAAGTCGACATTATCCACAGCCAGTCGCCTTTTCAGGCCGGACTGCTCGCCCGGCTCATTGCTCGCCGCAATAAGATTCCGCTGGTTTACTCGTTCCATACTTTTTTTACCCGCTACACCCATTACGCCCGCTTCGTCCCTAAGGCCCTGGCCAAAATGGGGATCGCTGCTTATATCAGCCAGTACGCCAATGGGGCAGAGGCTGTGATCGCCCCTTCCGAAGTCGCCCGCCGTTATTTAAGGCGGCTCGGGGTCAATAAAAGGATCGAGGTTATTCCTTCCGGAGTAGAAACGGACCAGCTCCCCGATTCTTTGGCCGAGACCCGCCGCGAACTCCGCCTGCGCTACGGCATTCCCCAGGACGCGATCGTCTTGCTTTATGCCGGCCGGGTTTCCAGAGAAAAGAACCTGGCCTTTCTTTTCAAAGCGTTTGAACACTTAAAGCGCCAAAACGTCTATCTGGCGATCGTGGGTAATGGCCCGCTCGATAAAGAGCTCCAGCAGCGGCACAAACGGGACAAGAACATTATTTTTGTTTCCGAAGTCTCTTACCCCGGTATCTTGTCCCATTACTGCCTGGGAGATATTTTTCTTTTCTCGTCTCTGACCGAAACTCAAGGGATGGTGATCGCAGAAGCCAAGGCTTCGGCCCTGCCGGTCGTCGCCCTATATGCCGGCGCCCTGACCGGGTCGGTCCGCAACGGCATCGACGGTTATCTGGTCCCCCGCAATTTGGCCAATTTCACCGAACATGTTAACCGTCTGGTCGGCGATCCAGCGCTCCGCGAAAAAATGGGCCGGGCCGCCCAAGCCGACGCGCTGGAACGGTTTGCCGCACCGGCGGTTGCAAAAAATATTGAGACTCTCTATAATTCTCTTGTCCATGACGACGCCTAAAAGGAGAAACCAAATGAAGCATACTTTAATGCGTGTCTCTCTGCTCTGGCTTGTTCTTTGTTCGGCGAGCGCCGGCTTCGCGTTCCCGAACGTTTTTCCAACCTCAACCTTTAACGGGCCCTCGGGGCTTGTCCGGATCCCGGCCGCCGACGTCGTGCCGTATAAAAACTACAACCTTGGCATGAGCTACGGCTCGACTACGACCTCCCTTTCCTCGGGTACGGCCGACTCCGTTCTTTATTACTACATGAACATGGGTTCATTTCACGGGTTGGAGCTGGGGATCGTCGGCGGCAACGACCGGGTAACCAACAAACTGCGCGAAGGGGTTTTTGTTAATATGAAACTTTCGTTGTCGGCGGACGAGGATTCTTATCCGCTCAAGGTCGCCCTTGGGGTGGAGAATCTCTTTTCCTACACCCAGACCGATGTCTACATGGTCGCGACCAAATATTTTAAACAGGGGCCGAAGATGACCTTCGGCTTCATGGCGGATTTCCCCAATTATAAATTCCGGCCTTACGGCGTCTTAGGAGGGGAATTCCCGACCGCCGACACTTTTATTCTGGTCGGTGATTTCATGCTCGGGGAGAACCTTTCCCAGCTTAACGCCGGGATGCGGATCTATTTTACCCCGATCTTTTGCCTGAACATCAACGGGCTTAACGTCTTGGATTCAACTACCGCGAAAGACCAGCGCTCGGTCCTGATCGGTTTTAGCTGGGCGAACCCGATCTAATGGGGTTGATCCGCGAAGCAATCGGTCAACTAAAAGATTACGTCCCGGGGAAAACTCCGAGCGATCCCAAAGCGATCAAACTCGCCTCGAACGAAAATCCTTTCGGTCCTTCACCCAAAGCCATTGACGCCTTAAAGCAAGCGGCCGGCCGCTCCCAGGTTTATCCTGACCAACAAGCGCTCTCCTTGCGAAATAAGCTGGCCGAGTCGTTTGGCCTGACCGCCGACTCGATCGTCGTCGGCAACGGCTCCGACGAGATCATGCTGATGATCACGACCGCTTTTCTTTCCGCCGGCGAGGAAGCGATCATCTGCCGGAACAGTTTCAGCTTATACGAATTCGTCACCCGCCTGCTCGACGGCCGGCCGGTTTTCGTCCCGCTGAATAACAACCGGCAAGACCTCCCGGCAATCGCGGCCGCTATTACCGGTCGGACCAAGCTGATCTTTTTGACTAATCCGCACAACCCGACCGGGAGCTATCTCTCGACAACGGAATTGGCCGCTTTTCTTTCAAAGGTGCCGCCGGAAGTCTTGGTCGTGATCGATGAGGCCTATGCCGAATTCTCAACGGCTCCGGACTTCCCCAAATCGGTGGAATTGCTCAAGCGGTTCGCCAATGTCATCGTCCTTCGG
This sequence comes from Candidatus Margulisiibacteriota bacterium, assembly GCA_041661965.1. Classification (NCBI taxonomy): domain Bacteria; kingdom Bacillati; phylum Candidatus Margulisiibacteriota; species Candidatus Margulisiibacteriota bacterium. Next base: position 403,639 of record JBAZTH010000002.1, on the reverse strand, counting down.
ACCTTCTCTAAATATTACGGCCTGGCCGGCTTACGGGTCGGTTACGGCTTGGCCCGGCCGGAATTGACCGCCCCGCTTTTCAAGACGAAACTTCCTTTTAACGTCAATCGCCCGGCGCAAGCGGCGGCGGAAGCGGCCCTGGGAGACAAGCGTTTCTTAGAAAAAACCTTGAAGAACAATGAGGCAGGGAAAAAACAACTCTACGCGGCCTTTGCTCTCCTTGGCGTGGAATATATTAAGACCGAAGCCAACTTCGTTTTTGTTAATATTAAAAAACCGGCCACCGATTTTTGCCGGGAGCTGCTGGCGCGGGGAGTTAGCGTTCGGCCCCTAACCTCGTTTGGGTTTCCGGAGGCGGTCCGGGTTTCGATCGGGACCAAGGGGCAGAACGATCGTTTTATCGCTTTGTTAAAAGCGCTGCTTTAAGCCGCTTCCAACTGTCGTAAGATGTGATTCGTTCGGCTAAGATCGATCCGTTTGATCGTTGGCGGCGGATTGAACCCGAGAATGACTTGGTCGATCTTTTCTTTGGCCTGGTAGCCATCATAATAACCGGCCAGGAACCCTTTCAGCAGCGCGATAAAACTGTCTTTCCCCAAAACCCCGGCGATCGATTTTTCCAGGCGATGCGTTCCGCCAAAGAACCGCTGGATATCGCAAAGGCGCGAATAGTAATGGACCGAAACTTTCCCTGCTTCAAAGCAACTTCTTTCTTTAGCCGAGATGGCCGTCGGTTCGGCCGCCAGCCGCCGCCAGAAAGTTTGTTCCGCCTCCGCAAAGGTCCGCATCCCTTCCGGATCGATCAGGTTCCCGTGGATCTCGACATTGGCCGAATGCAAAGAAGAGTACCAGAGCGGCTTTCTGACCGTCTCACGGCCGACTGTTCCCTCCCGCCAGGGATTATGCAGGGTGTAACCGGCCTTATGAAGTTTGCGCAGTTGCCGGCCCAGCCGTTCGCCGCTTTCATGAAGAAATTGCGCGAGCGTTTTTCCTTCTAATTCCGCCAAAGTCCTCGTCACGCCGGGACGGGAATCAAGCCGCAACCAGGGATAATATTTCCCCTCTTTGCCTGAGCGATACAACTGGGCGTATCCATCGTAAGCAGGAAACAACGCCCCTAAATCAACCGCTTCGGCTTCTAATTCGCCGATGAGGCTAAGCCCCTTGACTTCATTTCTGGCCGCCGCCAAAGAAAGGAGCCCTTCCGGATCGCCCGAGTTTAGGTTCCGTTTTCCCGGATAAAACTGAAAGGGGGTTTTCCCTTTGAATTCGGAAACCTTGCCGTCTTTCTCGACAATGTACATTGCCCGGTTGCTGTGACTTTGAATGGCAAAAACCGTTGAAAATTGGCGGAGTTTTTCGGCCGGAAGCCCAAAAGCAACTTTTTCGTCGGTAAAAAGAGTTTTAGTCGCGGGATTATACATCCCCAAAGAATAGCCGGCGTTGTCGCCAAGAATGGCGTATTGATATGCCTGGGCTTTTTCCAGTAGTTCCGGCCCGGCCTTAGGAAAAAGCGTTTTTAACGCCCGGCGGCGGACCGATCTTTCAATCTTGGCTCTAAGTGTTTCGATGGCCATCTCGTATGTATATCGTCATTTTCTTAACAGAATTTCAGAAAAGGTATATAATAAGATCATGCTAAAGCGCACAATTTTATTTAATGACCACTTGGCCCTCGGAGCCAAAATGGTCCCCTTCGGCGGCTGGGAAATGCCGGTCTCTTACAAGGGGATCATCGAAGAGCACCGGGCGGTCCGGGAGCAAGCCGGGCTTTTCGATATCGGGCATATGGGACTGCTGCGGATTGAAGGGGCTAACGCCTTGCCTTTTATCCAATCGGTCGCGACCAATGACGCTTCCCGCCTAGCTGTCGGGCAAGGCCAGTACGCGGTCCTCTGCAACGAGCAGGGCGGAGCGGTCGATGATATTCTGATATATCGTTTTGCCGATCATTACATGATCATCTGCAACGCCAGCAACACCGATAAAGTCATTGCCTGGCTGACCAGCCACCGCGCCAATAATGTGACTATCAATCAAATGAACGATCAAGCGATGCTTTCTATCCAGGGTCCGGCCGCTATCGCGCTGGTTGAAAAAGCGCTTAATACAACTTTGGCCGGGCTTAAGCGAAATCACACTTTAATCTTGGGCCAGCTCATCCTTTCCAGAACCGGGTATACCGGCGAAGATGGAGCGGAGATCGTTCTCCCCAAAACTCTCTGCGCCGACTATTGGCATAAATTTCTGGCCCTTGGCCTACAACCGTGCGGCCTCGGAGCGCGCGACACCCTGCGGCTGGAAGCGGGGCTCCCTCTTTACGGCCATGAATATGACGACTCAACCACCCCCATCGAGGCGGGCTATGCTTGGGCCGTAAAATTAGACAAAGGGGCCTTTATCGGACGGGAAGCGCTGCTTAAGCCCCCGCAAAGGCAGCTTGTCGGACTTGAACTAGAAGGGCGCGCGATCCCCCGCCAAGGGAATGCCGTAGTCAATGAAAAAGGGGCCTCTCTCGGAGTGGTCACCAGCGGGACATTTTCCCCAACCTTCAAACGCCCGATCGCTATGGCCTATCTCTCTAGCCTATCTGACAAGGTTTTCATCGAAATTCGCGGCACAGCCCAGCCAGCAGCGATTGTTGACAAAGCGTTTTATAAAAGAGTAAAATAAGTTCATGGAAAAAAAACTCTACTATTATCTGCTTTCGCTGGCCGCCCTTTTCTTTCTCCTCTGGGGGGTTGTTGATCTCGCCAATACCATCGTCACTTCGTTCGGCCGGGCCCCGCTACCCGCCGACCAGGCGTCCGAAGGGCTCAACGAACAAAATCTCGACCTCTACTACCAAAAGAAAATGCTGGTCGATCGTTATTCCGACAGCCTGATCCGAATCGTCGTCAGCGGACTGGCTTTTTATTTCGCTAAAAAAACTATTAAAGATATGGAGAAGGCATGAATTACCCTGAAAATCTGAAATATACCAAAGACCATGAGTGGGCCAAACTGGACGGCGGCCTGGTGACCGTCGGGATTACCGATTACGCCCAGGATTCTTTAGGTGACGTGGTCTACGTTGAGCTCCCGCCGGTCGGCAAAGAACTGATCGCCGGCAAAGAATTCGGCGTCGTCGAGTCAGTCAAATCGGTTTCCAGCCTTTATTCTCCGATCAATGGCACGGTTGTTGAGGCCAACGGTGCGTTGGAAGGGAATTCGGCCCTGGTTAACAAAGCGCCTTATGCTGACGGTTGGATGATCAAGCTTAATCCGGCTAACCCGGCCGACTTGAACAACCTGCTGTCAGCCGCTGACTACCAAAAAACCTTGTCGTGAGCGATCTTTTCGCCGACATTCCGGCCTCGGTCAAGCTCAAGGCCCTTTTATCCCTCCCGCACCCCTTGAGCGAGCCGGAGCTCTTGTCTGCATTGGCTGAACAAAGCGCCAATAACGATCGCCCCTCATTTCTGGGGGGCGGGATCTACAATCATTTTGTCCCCAGCGCCGTCAAGCATCTGGTCGCGCGGCCAGAGTTTTACACCGCTTATACCCCCTATCAAGCGGAAGCCAGCCAGGGGACCCTTCAGGCGATCTACGAGTACCAATCCATGGTTTGCGCTCTCACCGGAATGGAAGTCGCTAACGCCTCGATGTACGACGGAGCCACCGCCCTGGCCGAGGCCGCCTTTATGGCTGTCCGCCTGACCGGCCGCAAAGAAGTGGTCGTTTCTACGGCCGTCAATCCCTATTACCGGGAAGTCCTGCGGACTTATTGCCGGGCGGCCGACCTCCCGCTTCGTGAAATTGAGCATCAGAGCGGTCTGACCGCCAAATCACCGGGGGTTAATGAGGCCGGCGCCTGTTTTATCCTGCAACAGCCGAACTTTTTTGGCAACATCGAAAGCGTCGCGGACTTGGCCGATAAGATCCACGCCGCCGGCGGTTTGTTTATCGTCGCGGTCGATCCGATCTCGCTCGGACTTTTAACCCCGCCGGGAGAATACGGCGCGGATATCGTCATCGCGGAGGGGCAAGCCTTGGGGAACGCTCAAAACTTTGGCGGTCCCGGTTTAGGGATCTTCGCGGTTAAGAAAGCTTTCGTCCGCCAGATGCCGGGAAGGGTCGTCGGCGAAACGGTCGACCTTGACGGCCAGCGGGGGTTCGTTCTTACTCTCTCGACCCGGGAACAGCATATTCGCCGCGAAAGGGCGACCTCCAACATCTGCAGCAATGAGGCGCTTTGCGCTCTGGCGGCGACCATTTATCTTTCTTTGCTCGGCAAGACCGGGTTAAAAAAAGTTGCCGAACTCTCGCTGCAAAAAAGCAATTACGTGAAGGGGGCTTTGCCCGCCGACAAGCTGGCTTTCCCGACGGCCCGGACTTTTAAAGAATTTGTCGTTAAAACTGAAAAGCCGATCGGACTTGACCTGGCCCCTCTTTACCCGGCGCTCAATGGCTATCGCTTGATCTGCGTAACTGAACTGGCCGGCCGCCAGCAATTGGACGATTTGCTGGCCGAACTTTCCTAAGCCGCCCCGGAAATGGTATAATCAGATTTTATTAGAGGTGCTTTTATGAATAAAAATTTGTTGGTTAATCTGTTAATAGCCGCCGTAGTCATTGCCGCGATCATCGTCGCCATCTTCGCCCTGGGGAATATCGGCAAAAAAGAGCCCGAGATCCAGCTGGCGGCCGGGACCCCGGAAACAAAATCGGTGTCGGTCGAAGGAGAAAAAGTCGGCAAGCTTCCCAAGGTCCTAACCTTATATCAAAAAGGAGAAGGGGAATCCGACCTGGCCGCGTTTGTTTCAAGTGAGTTGGCCAAAGAAGCGAGGAACGTGGCCTTTTTCCGGGCGATCAACGTCACCGAAGATCCGCAAGCAGCGGTTTATTATGGGGTAACGGAACATCCGACGATCGTTATCTTGCGGCCCAATGGTTCGATCTTCTTGAAATATGAAGGCTATCTGGATAAGGCCAAATTAAAGAGTTTCGCCGTTAAAGCCGCCCAATAATTTAAGCCCTCCCTTTTTTAAGGGGAGGGCTTTTTTATCGTTTCTTCTTGATCGGGAGCTTTTCCCGCTCTTCTTTGATCTTCTGACGGATCTCTTCTTTGCGCTTTTCTTCGTCTTCGACCGCCTTTTCGATCACTTCGCCAGCCTCTTCGTCGCTGATCACCCGGGCCAGGTCGACAACATAGTCCCCTTCATCGACCCGCTGGATCCTGACCCCTTTGGCATAGCGCCCCTGGGCGGAAATGCCGGCCGCTGTTTGCCGGCTCATCGTCCCTTTAGCGGTTACAAACAAAAGTTCGTCCTTAGGATGGATGATCTTCATCTGGGAAACTTCATCCCCTTCGCGCAGTTTAATCGCGATGTGGCCTTTGCCGCCGCGGTTCTGGGGAGAAAACTCATCAAGCTTCATCCGTTTGCCGTACCCGGCTTTCGAGATCGCCAGCAGGTCTCCCCCGTCGGCAATAATATCCATGGAGACGACATAGTCCTTGCCGTTCAAGCGGATCCCGCGCACGCCGGAAGCCGCGCGCCCCATCGGCCGCAGATCTTTCTGGCTGAAGCGGATCATGATGCCGGTCGCCGTCCCCAGGATTATTTCCTGCTTGACGTCCCCTTTCTTCACCCAGCCGAGCTCGTCGTCCGGCCGCAGTTTGATGGCGATGATGCCGCTTCTCCTGACATTGGCAAAATCGGCCAGGCTGACTTTTTTGATCATTCCTTTTTTGGTCGACATGATCAGGAATGAATCTTCTTCTTCAAATGATTCGACCTGAACGGTCGCGGTCACCTGCTCGCCCGAGCCGACCTGAAGGACATTGGCGATCGCCTGCCCTTTACCGGCACGGCTCGCTTCGGGAAGATCGTAAACCTTTAATTTGAAGACCCGCCCCTTGTTTGTAAAGAACAGGACAAAGGCATGGGTGGAGGCGGTAAAGACGTTCTCGATCTCGTCTTCTTCCCGGGTGTTCATCCCGGAAACCCCGCGACCGCCGCGCAATTGCGCCTTGAACGCGGTAACCGGGACCCGTTTCACGTAGCCGTCCCGGGTCATCAAAACGACGACTTCCATTTCCGGGATCAGCTGTTCGATATCGACGTCTTCAACCGCGCTGACGATTTCGGTCCGCCGCTTATCGCCGAACTTCTCTTTAACCTGCAGCAGTTCCTTTTTCACTAGGCCGAGAAGCTTTTTCCGGCTGGCCAAAATCTCTTTTAACTCTCCGATCAGCTTCTTCAGCGCTTTTAGTTCTTCCTCGATCTTTAATCTTTCCAGTTGGGTCAGGCGCTGCAGTTTCAAGTCGAGGATCGCCTGTGCCTGGATTTTTGAGAGCTTGAATTTTTCCATCAAGGCGCTGCGGGCGTCTTCGGGATTCTTAGCCTTTTTGATTATCGCGATTACGGCGTCGATATTGGAAACCGCGATCATCAAGCCTTCCAAAATATGGGCCTGTTCTTCGGCCCGCCGCAGTTCATATTTTGTCCGCCGCGTCACTACCTCTTCCCGATGGGTCAAGTAGTGCTGCATCATCTCCTTTAAGTTCAGGGTCTTCGGTTCCCCATGAACCAGGGCGACCAGGTTGATCCCGAAGGTGGTTTGCATGTTGGTGTGCTTGAAAAGCTGGTTCAGCACGACATCGCGGGAAGCATCCCGCTTCAGTTCAATATAAATACGCATGCCGTCACGGTCGGATTCGTCGCGCAGGTCGGAAATGCCGGAAATTCTTTTTTCCTTAACATGGTCGGCAATCTGTTCGATCAATTCCGCCTTGTTGACCTGGTAAGGGATCTCGGTCACGATGATCGCTTCTTTGCCGGCCTTCACCCGTTCAACGTCGAACTTCGCGCGCAGGGTCAGGTGTCCCCTGCCGGTTGAAAAACCGTCTTTGATCCCCTGCTTGCCGCAGATCTGGCCGCCGGTCGGGAAATCCGGTCCTTTAACGATCTTCATCAATTCTTCGATCGGCGTTTCCGGCTCATCGATCAGGACCGACATGCCATCGACAACTTCAGACAGGTTGTGAGGCGGGATATTCGTCGCCATCCCGACCGCGATCCCGGAAGAGCCGTTGACCAGCAGGTTGGGAATACGGGACGGTAAAACTAACGGTTCCTGCAATGATTCGTCGAAGTTTGGCCCAAAGTCGACGGTTTCTTTGTCGATATCGGCCATCATTTCTACCGCGATATGGCTAAGCCTGGCTTCGGTATAGCGCATCGCCGCCGCAGAGTCTCCATCGACGCTGCCAAAGTTCCCCTGGCCATCAACCAATGGGTAACGAAGCGAAAATTCCTGGGCCATGCGGACCATCGATTCATAAACAGCGCTATCGCCATGCGGATGGTACTTACCTAAGACTTCACCGACTACCCTGGCCGACTTCTTGTGGGGCTTGCCGGGCTGGAGGCCTAATTCATCCATCGCGAATAAGATTCGGCGATGGACCGGCTTCAAACCGTCACGGACGTCAGGAAGCGCGCGGCCAACGATGACCGACATCGCGTAATCGATGTAGGAGCTCTTCATCTCGTGTTCGATCGTCGTCTGCAAGATCTTCGGAGTAAACAACTTTTCTTGTTCTTCTTTTTTTGCCATTATATGTCCAACCTCTTCACTAGCTTAGCGTTCTTTTCGATAAATTCCCGGCGCGGTTCAACTTCGCTCCCCATCAAAACTTTAAATATTTCATCTGCCACTTCGGCTTCTTCCATCGTCACCTGCAGCATGGTCCTGGTTTCCGGGTTCAGGGTCGTGTCCCAGAGCTGTTCCGGGTTCATTTCGCCCAATCCTTTATAGCGCTGGAGGGTGATCCCGTCTTTCCCTATCTCTTTCATTTTTACTTCCAACTCTTTGTCCGAAAAGAGCCAGTGCTGGCTCTTCCCTTTCTTCAAGAGATACAACGGCGGCTGGGCAATATACAAGCAGCCGTATTCGATGATCTCTTTGGCGTAACGGAAAAAGAAGGTCATGATCAAGGTCCGGATATGGGCGCCGTCAACGTCGGCATCGCAAAGGAGGATTATTTTATGATAGCGCAGGCGCTTTTTTAATTCCTCGGTAGTAATCTCGTTTTCGCTCTCTGAATTTCCGTCCCCTTTTAACGCGGTAACGGCCGACGGACCGATCGCGGTAATTAAGGTCCTGATCTCGTTATTGGCCAGGATCTTGTCCAGTCTGGCTTTTTCAACGTTCAGGATTTTCCCTTTAAGCGGCAGAATAGCCTGGAAGCGGCGGTCCCGTCCCTGCTTGGCGCTGCCGCCGGCGCTGTCCCCCTCAACGATGAAGATCTCGCATTTGGCCGGATCGGAATCCGAACAATCGGCCAGCTTGCCCGGCAAGGTCGCGGTGTCCAGCGCTGATTTCTTTCTTTCCAGTTCCTGGGCTTTTCTCGCTGCCGCCCTGACTCTCATGGCGACCAACGATTTTTCGATCATCGCCTTGGCCACGGCCGGATTTTTATCAAGATATAAGCTCAACCCGTCGTTAACGATCGAGTCGACGATCCCCTTAACTTCGCCGTTGCCGAGCTTCATCTTAGTTTGGCCTTCAAACTGCGGGTTAGAAAGCCTTAAGCTGATGACCGCGGTTAAGCCTTCGCGGACGTCCTCGCCGGAAAGCATTTCGTTTTCTTTTAAGATCTCGTTCTTTTTGGCGTAGCTGTTGATCGCTTTGGTGAGGGCCGACTTGAAACCGACGACGTGGGTTCCCCCCTCTCTTGTTCGGATACAGTTGACATACGAGGCGATATTTTCGTCGTAGTATTCTTTGCAGTGTTGCATCGATATTTCCACGAACATTTTTTCTTTTTCGGCGGAAAAATAAAGCGGCGGCGTATAAACCACGTCTTTTTTATTGTTCATGAAGGCGACAAACTCAACGATCCCGCCGTCGTATTTAAAGGTTTCGCTGACTCCGTCGCGCTCGTCGATCAGCTGGATCTCAACCCCTTTGGTCAGGAAGGCGATCTCCTGCACGCGATGTTTGATGATATCGTATTCATAAACGGTTTCGTCAAAAATATCCTTGTCCGGCTTAAAGGTGACGATCGTCCCGGTCCGTTCCTTATCTTTATCGGCCACGATTTTCTCTTTACCTGGAATGCCGATCTTAAAGCCTTGCGTATAAACTTTCCCGTCACGATGGATCTCGACTTCCATCCATTCCGACAAGGCGTTAACGACCGAGACGCCAACGCCGTGCAACCCGCCCGAAACCTTATATGATGTGTCGCTGAATTTCCCGCCGGCATGCAGGGTTGTTAGCGCGACTTCGGCCGCCGGTCTCTTGGTGTCCGGGTGAATATCGAAGGGAATCCCGCGACCATTGTCTTCTACGGTCACGGAGTCGTCCTTATGGATCGTGACGATCACTTTGTCGCAATAGCCGCCCATCGCTTCGTCGATGCTGTTATCGACTATTTCATAAACAAGGTGGTGCAATCCGGATTTGCCGGTCGAGCCGATATACATGCCGGGACGCATCCTGACAGCGTCAATCCCGCCCAGGATCTTAATATTTGACGCGTCGTAATTAGAGGCCGCTTTTTCCTTTGCCATCAATTCCTCCTGCTTTAAACCTTATATCGTAAATTGCTTCTTCGCCCGCATACTCGTTAAACTTAGCGATGATCTGTGTTTTTAAAAATGAGAGCTCATAGGCCCAGGTTGCGGTCGAGGTTGAAACATTTAGCACCCGATTACGGATACTGATCGGTTCCGTGTGTTTCCTCGCCCTTTCATCAATAACTTTTTCCCAGACGGTCAGGAGATTGCAATTCCTGATCACCCAGGCGAAATCGCCGTTTTGAATGATCTTGCCGACCTGCTCCGGCATTACGCCGCCTCTTGGGTCCTGATCGGCATTACTATATATAAATAATCGGTTTGATCGGCCGGCTTAATGACCCCCGGACTTAACCCTTCAGAAAATTCCACGATCACGCTTTCCGCGGTTAACGCTTCCAGAACATCGGATATTAACCTAACATTAAACGAAACCCTGACCTTTTCCGTCCCATTGATCTCGGCCGCCAAGCCTTCATCAAAACTGCCGACATCCGGAGTATGAGCCGAAAGATGAAGTTCACCGTTCTTGACTTCGAACATCGTCACATTGGCCGAACCGGAAGCAATGACCGCCGCCCTTTCAGCCGCGCTTAACAGTTCTTTGCGGCTGACTTTAACCAGAGTCGTGCTTTTTTTAGGCACAACCTGTTTGTAATCAGGGAATTTCCCCTGGATCACTCTGGAAACCAGATAAACTTCGCCGCAATTGAAGCTGACCTGGTCATTGGAAACCGTTATTTTAACATTGTCGCAGTTCTTGCTGTCAAGAATTTTTAATAATTCGCTCATCGCCCGCGCAGGAACGATTATACTGATCCCCTCGGCCGCTCCAGCGACTTTTTCGCCCCTTTTCGCTAAACGATAGCCATCAGTGGCAACCAGCCTCATATTGGATGTGTCGCCGCTTATACCGCTTTTCCCGAATTCGATCAGGATTCCGGTCAAAACATATTTATCTTCACTGTTGGAAACGGAAAAGATTGTATGTTTGATCATCGAAGCAAAACTTCTGGCATCAACGGTTATCGTTTTGCCTTCTTTGATCTTTGGTAGCGCAGGAAATTCATCGGCTGGTAAAGAATGAAGATTAAAATGGGAGTTTTCATAGCTGATCTTAACGGTTTTGTTCTCCGCAACCTTAAAATTAACACTGGTGTCTGGTAATTTTGAAACAATCCCGCTCAAAGTCTTAGCTGGTAAAAGAAAAGAACCCTCTTTGGCAACATTCGCTTTTACGTTAAGTTCAATCCCCATTTCCAAATTGTTGGCCGAAAGCTTTAAGCCGTTCTTTGATAATTCGAACAGGATGTTTCCAATTATTGGCAGTGTACTCCTGGTCGCAACGATCTTTTCAACGGTTGAAACCCCGCTTTGCAGATCTTTTTTTTCGCAGGTAAATTCCATATCCTTCCTCCTCTAATCCAACTTGTCCAAGGGCCTTAGTATTATAGTATATTTAAGAATAGTAGTAAAAGAGTTTGTAGAAATGTTGATAAATCATTTCATGGCCGCAACCGGGCTAAAATTTATTCAACGATTTCAACAACCCTAATAAACGACTGTGAACAACTTAGTTGCACAAAAGTTCTGCACAGGCTTTTACACAGGCTTGGGTGTGTATTTCTTGATATTGTTTCGGACATGTTTAACCGCGTCGCCGATCTCCGCGTTCCCTTTCAATTCAGCCTTAACCTTTTCAATGGAATGAAGGACCGTGGTGTGATCGCGGCCGCCGAATTCGGCCCCGATTTTAGGCAAGGAGGCGTTGGTCATTTCCCGGGCGACGAACATCGCCACCTGCCTGGCCATGGCGATCTTTTTGGTCCGGTCTTTAGCGTCGATATGTTCCGATTTGATGCCGAAGTAATCAGCGGTGATCTTTTTAATGAGATCAATGGAAATATTCTGATCTTCCTTTTGGGCGTTCAGGATGTCTTTGAGGACCTGGTCGACCAAAGCAATGGAAATATCAACGTTGTTTAATGAAGCAAAAGCGACGATCCTGATCAGGGCCCCTTCCAGCTTCCTGATATTGGAAATGATCTTGCTGGCAATCAGGGAAAGGATCTCATCGGAAATGTTAATGCCGCTTAACTCGGCCTTTTTCTTTAAAATGGCAACCCTGGTCTCGAAGTCGGGCGCCTGAACATCGGCGGTCAATCCCCACTCGAAACGTGAACGGAGCCTTTCCTCCAGCGTTGGGATCTCTTTAGGCGGGCGATCCGAACTGACCACGATCTGCTTATTCGCTTCATAAAGCGCGTTAAAAGTGTGGAAAAATTCTTCCTGGGTCCGTTCTTTGCCGGCGATAAACTGAACATCATCAACCAACAGGACGTCGATCGAGCGGTACTTGTTGCGGAATTGAACCGTTTTGTCGTCGCGGATTGAATTGATCAGTTCGTTAGTGAACATTTCGGACGTGATGTACAGGACCTTGGCCTTGGGGTTCCGCGATTCGACCCGGTGGCCGATCGCCTGCATTAAATGGGTCTTACCGAGCCCTACCCCACCGTAAAGAAAAAAAGGATTATAAGCAGTGGCTGGGCTTTCCGCCACGGCCAAAGCGGCGGCATGAGCAAAGCGGTTCCCCTGCCCGATCACAAAAGTTTCAAATGAATAGCGGGGATTTAAATACGGATTCGGCGGCCGGGTCGGCTTTTTGGAAATCATTTCCATTGCCGCCTGCGTTTCGATCAGCGGGGTCGTAAACAGCTCCTCACTGCCGACGATAAAATGGACCCCTTTGATCTCGGCCTTAATGGCGCGGGCTTCTTGTTCCAGCAAGGTGACGCAATGTTTGGAGAGCCAATTTTTGATCACGTCGCCGGGAACGGCGATTTCCAAAATCCCTTGGTTGACCCCGACCGGCTTCGTGGAAGTAACCAAAGTCTCATAGATCGGCTTGTTAAGACTTTTTTCCAATGAAGCAAGAATCTCGTTCCAGATAAGATTTATATCTAATGTCATAAAGGCGTAGAAAGCGAGTATAGCAAGGGATTCGTAAATATTCAAGGGTTATCGACGAAAAAAGGTTGACAGAATTATAGAAGATTGAGTATAATTAAGGAAAGAGGAGTTACTATGACAAAACGAGAATATCAACCGCACGTTAAAAGCAAAAAGACAACCCATGGCTTTCGTTCGAAAATGAAAACCAAAGGCGGCCGCCGGGTCCTGGCTAACCGACGGAAAAAAGGAAGAAAGCGGCTTGCTCCCTAAAAAACAGAGACTTTCCAACAGCCAGGATATTAAAAAAGTTCTGGATAAAAACGATTTGCGCTTTAATACTCCCCTATTCACCCTTGTCGCAAAAGAGAACTTCCTGGGCAAACAACGGGCGACCGTGGTCTGTTCGAAAAAAGTTGGGAATGCCGTCAAAAGGAATCGAATACGACGAAAAATCGTCAGGGCGTATCAAGGTATTCTTAATAATATAGCCAAAAAAGTTGATGTGGTTATCTTGGCTAGACATAATGAAGCAGAGATAAGCGATTACGAGGATCAAATGAGTAAGGTGGCTGAAAAGATTGGCTTATGCAAAAAGTGACCCTGTTTATAATAAATTTGTATATAAAATCAAAAGGCCTCTGGCTTAGAAATTGTTGTCGATTTTATCCCAGTTGCTCGGTCTATGCCCATGAAGCCGTTAGTAAGCATGGGGTAATTAGGGGGCTTGGACTAGGGGCAAGGCGAATTTTAAGATGTAATCAGTTCTCGGCCGGGGGATACGATCCGGTTCCATAAATGTTTCACGTGAAACATTTCGTTTCAGGTAACAATAATGGCCAATGAGCCAAAAGGAGAAACAAATGGACTATTTAGTCAATATTATGCTCGAGGTTGTGAAGTTCTTTTACGCGATCGGGGGACATAACTACGGGTTGGCGATTATTTGGCTTACAATAGCGGTAAATATCGCGCTATACCCCTTAACTGCTTCTTCGTTGCAGCAAATGGCGGCGCTTCAGCGGGTTCAGCCGACGCTGCAGAAGCTTCAGGAAAAACACAAAGACAATCCCCAGCAGCTTCAGAAAGAGATGATGGACCTTTATAAGGTTGAAAAGGTAAATCCGTTGGGTGGGTGCTTGCCGATGTTGCTGAAAATACCGGTGTTTTTGGCCTTGTTTTTCGCGTTGCAAAGCAAGGAATTTCTTGCTTTGATCGGTACGAATACAAGCTTTCTTTGGATGGAAAACATTGCTAAGCCTGATCCGACAATGATCATGATCTTTTTAATCGCGATTTCGACATTTTTGATGCAGAAATCGATGCCAAGCGCCGGGTCAACCCAGCAAACCCAGATAATGAATTGGATTATGCCGATATTCATCGCCTTTGTTAGTGTTTCCTTCTCGGCCGGCTTGCAAATTTATTGGGTTGTTTCAAATCTAATTGGTTGGGCGCAACAGGTTTATATTTTAAGAAGTATTAAGGCGAAAGCCTAAAATAGGAGGGGAGCCATGAGATCAGTAAAAATGAAGGGAAAAAACGTTGAAGAAGCGACAAAGGCGGCCTTGGCGGTCCTGGGGGTAGAAAGAGACAAGGTTGAAATCAAGGTCATTAACGAAGGGCGAGCGGGGATGATGGGCTTAATCGGCGGCGAAGAGGCCGAAGTTGAAGCGATCCAAAAAGAGGGCGGGGCGGAAGAGGCCAGAGAGATCCTACAAACTATGTTGGACAAAATGGGTTTTATGGCTATGGCCGAAATCGCTTCAGAAAAAGGCGAAAGCGTCGTTATCTCCATTAAAGGAGAAGATATGGGCCGGATTATCGGCAAATCGGGATCAATGCTTAAATCTCTCGAAACCTTGTTAAACGCGATGGTTTGGAAGTTTATGGGGACAAGATACCATATCTCGATCGATGCTGGCGGCTATAAAGACAAAAGAGAACAAGCCTTGCAACGATTAGCGGCCGATGTCGCGGATGAAGTTGCCAAAACCGGCGAGAAAAAAGCGATGCCGAAGCTAGAAGCGAGTGATCGCCGAATAATCCATTTATTCTTGCAAGAAGATGGCCGGGTCGAGACCTTTAGCGAAGGCGAAGGAAAAGACCGGAAGTTAATTGTCGCTCCAAAAAAGAGCTAAAATGGGAACAATAGTTGCTGCCGCCTCCAAAGGGGCGGCAACTATTTCTATAATCAGGCTTAGCGGCCCAAAAAGCTTAGATATCCTCTCTCAAATTTTCCCCAAGAAACCGATTGAAACGCACCGTATTTATCACGGCTGGATAATCGATCCGGAAACAATGACCAAGATCGATGAAGTAATGGCCTGGTATTTGCAAGGCCCGAGCTCGTTTACCGGTGAAGATATGGTTGAGATAAGTTGCCATGGCAGTCAGGAGCTTGTTCGCCAGGTGGTCGAGCTGATCGTAAGGCTGGGGGGGCGTGGCGCAACAAAAGGGGAATTTACCAAGAGGGCGTTTCTTAATGGAAAAATTGATTTAACCCAGGCCGAAGCGATCGTTGACCTGATAACGGCGAAGACCGAGAAAAGCGCTTCTTCCGCCAGAAAGCAGGTTGAAGGGAAGCTAAAAGGGGCCATAAAAGAAAAGCGGCGAAGATTACTGGATCAATTATCAGCAATAGAAGCCGAGATTGATTTTCCTGATGATGTTTCGGGCGACCACGCAATAAAACCCCTTGAAGAATTGAGCCAAGAGCTTCAAAAAGATATTAACACGGCTAATTATGGGAAGATTATTCGAAACGGCGTAAAAATTGCCATAATTGGGCGGCCAAATGTCGGTAAATCGAGCCTGCTAAACAGATTGTTGAAAGAAGAGAGAGCAATCGTTACCGACCTCCCAGGGACAACCAGGGATACCATAGAAGAAACGATTAATATTCAAGGCTTACCGTTTATCCTCATCGATACCGCCGGCATAAGAGAGACAAAAGAGAGAATTGAAGAACTGGGGATTAACAGGACCAAAAAAGCGGCGGAAGAGGCCGAGGTTGTTTTGGTGCTTAAAGATGCAACCGACCCATTAAACAGGGAAGATGAGACAATAATGAATGCGATTGACCAAAGCAAGGCCATTGTTGTATACAATAAGGTTGACTTGGCGAAAAATCAAGGGGAAGGCTTGGCGATTTCCGCGACCAAGGGAACAGGGATTGACCGCCTTGAGGCCGCGATTATCAACAAGCTAGCGGTCAATAATGGACTATATGAAGAGGAATATGGCGGGATCAACGAAAGGCACAAGGAATGCCTGATTAGGGCCCATAAGGCGGTCCAAATGGGGCATAAGGCGGCCCTGGCAGGGGCGGGACCCGAAGAGATCGCGGTTGATATAAAAGAAGCCCTGGTCGCCATGGGAGAGATTACGGGGGAAGAAGTGACCGATGAAGTGCTGAACAACATATTTGACAAGTTTTGTATTGGTAAGTAAGATACGATAACCGGCAAGTGTTCCACGTGAAACAATATTCCAGCCTGTGGATAAGGAGTGTGGATAAGTAATGGGACAAATTATTAATGGGAAAGAGATTGCCACAATGATCAAAGGGGAAATTGCGGCCGCGACTTCTAAGTTTAAAGCGGCGAACAACGTGACGCCTAAGCTGGCGGTCTTATTGGTTGGGGATGACCCAGCTTCAAAAACATATGTTAGGAATAAAGAGTTAGGTTGCGCGGCAGTCGGCATGCTTTCCGAAACGGTCCTGATGCCTGCGTCAACGACGGAAAAAGAGCTCATTGAGCAAGTTAAAAGGCTTAATAACGATCGTTCGGTCCACGGGATCTTAATTCAGTTACCCTTGCCTAAGGGGCTTGATGAGGTTCGGATCCTTAACGAGATCTTGCCGGAAAAAGATGTTGATGGGTTGCATCCGGTCAATATGGGTAAACTAATAAAAGGGGAAGAGGGGGGCTTTGTTGCCTGTACCCCCCAGGGGATTATTGAACTGATATTATCCACAGGGACAGACATTAAGGGGAAAGAGGCGGTTGTAGTTGGTCGGAGCAATATCGTTGGAAAACCGACAGCGATCCTCCTTTTGCAGCGCCATGCGACAGTCACGATCGCCCATTCCAGGACAAGAGATTTGGGGGAGGTCACCAGGCGGGCCGACATTCTAGTCGCGGCAATTGGCCAACCAAAGCTGATTACCGGAGAAATGATAAAGCCAGGGGCTGTGATCATTGACGTTGGGACAAGCAAGATCAATGGAAAATTAACCGGGGACGTTGATTATGCGGCAGCAATCGAGAAAGCGGCTTATATTACCCCTGTTCCAGGCGGAGTTGGGCCGATGACTATCGCCCTGCTACTGAAAAACACCCTGAAAGCGGCCGAACTATTGACCGCGAAATAGCCGAAGCAGATCGTTGAAGGTAATTAGAGCCATTAAAGCTAATAAAACCATAAAACCGATCGAATTGACCCGGTTTTCAAAGCCTTCGTTGACTTGTTTCCCCGTCACCATCTCCCAAAGGTAGAAAATTATCCGACCGCCATCAAGAGCGGGTAGGGGGAGAAGGTTTAACACCCCGACGTTAACACTGATAAAGGCCGTAAAGTAAACGAGAGAGGCGAGGCCTGTTTGGGCGTACTTGCCGGTGATTTGGGCGATGCCGACCGGGCCGGCCAAGTCAGACAAGGAAACCCCGCCGGTTATCAGTTGCCAAAGGACCAGAACAACAGAAAAGACCATCAAGATAGTTTGCTGTCCGGCTAAATAAACGGCAACAAAGGGGCTAACCTTCTCATATAATGGTTTAGGGGAAAAACCAAGCAAGGATATTTTAAGTCGCGGATTATGTTTTGGCGTTGCCGATAATTCCAGCTTTTTGTCGTCGCGAAGAATGGTCAGCCGTAAGGATTTTTCCGGGCTCCGATGGATGAAGGCGATGGCTTCTTCCATTTTACTGAATTGTTTGTTGTTGATCGCCAATAGTTTGTCGCCAACTTTTAAGCCGGCCTTTTCGGCGGCCGAGTTCTTATTTATAACCCCGATCTCATTACTGGCCCCCTTGGGGTACCCCATAAAAAGGGTAAAAATGATCAGGATCAAGAAGGCCACAAAGATGTTCATCCCTGGCCCGGCAAAAACCGCTTTAAATTTTTGGATCGGGGGCTTAGATTGAATTCTTTCTTCCAAGGGGACAGCGCGGTCTTCCTCCGTATCGTTTTCCCCGGCCAAACGGACAAAAGCGAGGATCGGGATCAGATTGATGGAGTAGATGGTGCTGTTTCGGGTGACGGAAAATAGTTTGGGGCCGAAGCCGACCCCAAATTCCAGCACTCTAATGCCGACTCTTTTAGCCCAGATTAAGTGCCCGAGCTCGTGAGCCACTGCGATGATAGTGAAGACGACAACAAAGGAGAGAATGCTGATCAACATGCTTTTTTTACCTCTTCCGCTAATTGAATAGCTTTAACTGCGGCACCTGAATCATTATCGGCAACAGATTTTCCTTTAACCATGGCCAAAAAACTAGCGAGCTCGGCGGTTAACTGATCGACCGGGGCAACTGGGGTAGTTGACGGAACAGGTGATGAAAAATCTCTTAAGTAAATAACTTTATTTAACAGGTCGGCCTCAATGACCAGTTTTTCGGTGGTCACGGAGATCTTCCGGACCCGATCTTCGGCGACCCTATTTCCTTCGACCCGAGCAATGACCCCGTGTTTGTAAACGATCGTAGCCGCGACTTGATCATAAAACCGGCTCTTTACTTTTTTCCCTTCCGCCCGAACCTCTTCAATCGGCCAGGGGACCAAAACATTTAGAAGATCAAGATCGTGGATCATCATGTCGAAGACAACATCGGTATCGGTGATCCTGGACGGGAAGGGACTGACGCGCTTAATGTCGATCCCTAAAATCTTTTCTCCCTTGATCAACCGGCGTAATTTAACAAAGGCCGGGTTAAAGCGCTCGATAAAACCGACGAGAAGAATAAGATTTTTGCTTTTTGCCAGATCGGCGAGCTCTTGGGCCTTCGTGGAAACGCCGGTAAAAGGCTTTTCCAATAAAATGTGCTTGCCAAGCTCAAGGCAGTCCCTGGCAATTGTTAGGTGTGTCTTAGTTGGGGTGACGATGCTTAGCGCGTCAACCTGGGCCGCTAATTCCCGATAATCGGCAAAAGGGGTGATGCCGGTTTTAGCCGCGATTTCGCTCGCCAGGCTAAAATCTTTATCGGCCAGGCCGACAAGATTGAGCCCGCTTAGTCCGGCGGCGATCCGAACATGGTTTTGCCCCATGGCGCCGGCGCCAATAATCCCAAATTTCAAGCCTTTGCCTTTAATCATTTAAAAAAGGATTCGACGGCAGAAGCGACCTGGTCCAGCTCATTTTCAGTCAATTCAGGGAAAATCGGCAATGAAAGGACCTCGCTTTGAGCTTTTTCGCTTTCCGGCAGGTCGCCGGCTTTGTAACCAAGAAAAGAAAACGCGGGCTGAAGATGAAGCGAGAGCGGGTAGTAAACCATCGCGCCGATCCCCAACTTTTTTAGGTGTGCCAAAAGAGCGTCACGCTTAGAACAGCGGACAGTGAACTGGTTGAAGACATGTTTTGCCTTAGGATCCTGATCGGGGAGCCGGAGACCGGAAATATTCTTGAGGCGGGAATAATAATAATCCGCGTTTTTCCGACGTGAAGCGGCGAAGCGGTCGATCTCTTTCAGCTTGACGCGCAAGATCGCGGCCTGGAGCTCGTCCAAGCGGCTGTTATAACCGATCAGATCATAATAATATGTTTTGCGGCTTCCATGCCCGCGCAAGACCTTGATCTCATCGGCGACGCTTTGATTATTGGTAACGACCATCCCGCCGTCGCCGAAGCAACCGAGGTTTTTTGTCGGGAAAAAAGAGAGACAACCAGCGTCACTGGTCGAATTAACCGGTTGATTTGCGTATTCAGCGCCGATCGCCTGACAACTGTCCTCGATTACTTTGAGCTTGTACTGCTTAGCCAGGGCCATAATCGTCACCATATCGGCTGATTGGCCGTAAAGGTGGATCGGGAGGATCGCCTTTGTCTTCTTAGTGATCTTTTTCTCGATCAGGTTAGCCGAAAGATTGAAAGTATTTGGCTCAATATCGGCAAATACAGGGATGGCCCCAATATAGCTGATCGCTTCTGCGGTTGCGACGAAGGTAAAAGGGGAGGTGATGATTTCGTCGCCGGCTTTTACGCCGCAAGCGCGCAAAGCGAGGTGAATGGCATCGGTTCCTGACGCGACCCCGATCGCGTAGGCTGATTTCGAGTAAGCCGCCACCTCTTTTTCCAGCTGGGCAACGTTTTCGCCGAGGATGAAGCGACCGGAGTTAACTACCGTCGCTATTGCCGATTCAATTTCGGCAAGTTTAGCCTTGTTCTGCCTGGTTATATCGAAGAATGGGACTGACATGAAGTGATTATAACATAAAAAGTTTAAAATCAGAAAAAAATATTGCCGCAAAAACGCGCGCGCGATAAAATAATCGTCACTTAATAGGCTAAAAAGAAATCGCGGTAAATAAACGAGAAGAAATAAAAAAATACTATAAAAACGGGATAAAAAACGAGGCGGCGAATCGAACAGCAAGCTTGGGTGATGAAAAAAAGAGAAAAAAACGGCAAAAGAAAACCCGCTAATGACTTAAAATGTCGAAAATTGATTTTGCCGCTTGACGGATGACGCCGGACCGGCCGAGAAGTTCTTTCAAATGAGAAAATTCGCGCGACATTGCCTGGCGGTCGGCCGCGCTGGCCAGCAAAGCGCCGGCGGTTTTTGCGATATCGAGAGGATTGGCTCGGTCCATGATCAATTCAGGAATAACTTTTTTATCCAAAACAATATTGGGCATGCTGAAAAATTTAATTTTCTTGTCGATTTTTAAAAAGTATTTACCGATAAAATAGGAGAAGCGGGAAAGTTTGTAGATCATAATATTAGGGAGGCCAAGCAAAGACGCTTCGAGCGTTACCGTTCCGGAAACGCAAACGGCAAGATCCGCGGCGGACAACGCGTCGTAAGAATTATTGACGACAAATATGCAGTTGAGCCCGGAAAAGGCCTGTTCAATGTTATTTAAAAAACGCGGGACAGGGACCGGCACGATAAATTGAAGGTCAGGCCTGGCTTGGCGCATAAGGCGCGCGGCCTCGACTAAAACCGGGAGAAGGGTCTTTAGCTCGTGCTCGCGGCTGCCGGCGCAGAGCGCGACGACCGGGTCCCCGGCGAGGTCAAATTTTCGGCGTAAATCCGGCCGGCTGGCGGAAGCTTTAACGATATCCAACAAAGGGTGGCCAAAATAAACGACATTTTCGCCAAAGGCGCGGAACTTTTCGTATTCTTTCGGGAAGATCGCGATAACCCGGGTAACGGAGCGCAGAACCCTAGCCACCCCCTTATCTGTTCCCCACAGCCATTCCTGGGGGGCAATGTAATAAACGGTTTTGACCCCCTGGCCGCGGCAAAATTTCGCCAGCGGCAAATTAAAGCCTTGGGAATCGATCAGGATGACAAGATCGGGCCGTTCGGCAAGAATTAGCGACTTTGCCCGCCTGAAAGAACGGTAGAGGGCCAGAAGATTCGGGAGAGCCTCCAGAATACCGATTGTGCTGCGGGGAGAGAGATCGAATTTGATTTCAACCCCAGCGGCGGCCAACCGTTCGGAGCCGATCCCAAAAAAATAAGCGTCAGGCAGGAACCTTTTAAGTTCGTTGATAAGATAGGCGCCGTGTAAATCGCCGGAGAGTTCTCCGGCCGACACCATTATCTTCATATGCCGAGTTCTGGAATGTCCGGGAGGATCAATTCTTCGGCCTCTTCTTCGATTGCCGTTTTCTTGCTGATCCCGCGCTTGCTCTCGGTTTCGAGAAATTCGACGATTTGCTTGATCTCCGGGAGTTGGCGTAAGCGTTTTTTCATCTCCGCGGAGGCTTCGGCGGTGCTTTTGCCGGATTCGTAGATCAACTTAAAGGCTTTCTTGATTTCGGAGGTCGAATCGATCGGCACGCCGCGGCGCTGTAGGCCGATGGAGTTGATCCCGCGGACCTGGGCGGGACTGCCGTCAACAAGCATGAACGGCGGGATATCTTGCGTAACCTTGGATTGGGCCCCGATCATTGCCAGGCGGCCGATCCTGACGAATTGGTGGATCCCGGCCATGCCGCCGATGATCGCCTGGTCGCCGATCACGGTGTGGCCGGCCAGTCCGACGTAGCCGCCGATCACGGTCTGATTGCCGATCTGGCAGTTATGAGGAATATGGGCGTGGACCATGATGTAGTTCTCGTTGCCGATCGTCGTTTTACCGTTTTCGCCGGAAGGAAGATGGATCGTGACGAACTCCCGGATAATATTTTTGTCGCCGATAACGATCTCGCTCTTTTCCCCTTTGTATTTAAAATCCTGGGGCGGCACGCCGATCGTTACCCCTTGATAAAGGACGTTTTCTTTGCCGATGGTAGTGTGGCCGGAAATTGAGCAATAAGCGCCGACCTTGGTTTTTTCGCCGATCTTAACGTTCGGTCCGATAACGACGTATGGTCCGATATCGACCCCTTTGGCGATCTGGGCGGTAGGGTGGACGGAGGCGGTGGCATGGACCTTGGCCTCGCCGGTATCAACCATCGAGAAGGTGAATTCGCCCTCGGCTACCACTTCGTTGTTGACGGTGGCTTTGCCTTTCATTTTGCCGAGCGGTCCGCGGATCCAGACGGTCTCGACTTCGAAAATCAACTGATCGCCGGGGACGACCGGTTTCCGAAAGCGAACATTATCGATTCCGGCAAAATAAACGATCTTGCCCTGTGATGAAGGCGCGCGAAGCGCCAAAACAACCCCGACCTGGGCGATCGCTTCGATGATCAAAACTCCCGGCATGACCGGATGGCCCGGAAAATGGCCCTGAAAATGAGCTTCGTTCATGGTCACGTTCTTTAAGGCGACGGCCCGTTTCCCTTCTTCAAGCTCCAAAACTTTGTCGATGAGCAGGAACGGGAAGCGATGCGGAATCGTATTCATTATTTCTTTGATATCAATGACCATTAGAAGCCTCCTTTAATAAGCGGCCAGGATAGCCCGAACCAATTGAGCGTTCAATTTGTGCCCGGACTTATAAGCCTTAAAATAGCCTTTCAAGGGACGGCCTAACAAGGCCAGGTCGCCGATCAGGTCGAGAATTTTGTGCCGGACCGGTTCATCGGCAAAACGGGGAGGATTAACATAGCCGCTCTCGTTTAGGACCAGGGCGTTATCGGTCGAAGCCCCTTTCCCCAGCCCCTTGGCCTGCAAATAATCCAACTCGCTGATATAGCCGAAAGTTCTGGCCGGAGCGATCGACTCAATAAATGAGCGGCGATCGAGGACAAAACTGCACTTTTGCTCTCCAAGCCCTTTAAATATTATCACAAAATCGATCTTAAATCCATGAAAGGGGAGCGCCTCGAGCCGGGAATCACCGTCGACAACGAGAAATGGTCGCTCGATCAGCTGGTAATTCTTGGGCGCCGCTTGTTCAACCGTCCCGGCTGCTTCAAAGGCTTTGACGTAGGGGAGGGCGCTTCCATCCAGGGCCGGAAGCTCTTTCCCTTCTATTTCAACGAGCAGATTGTCGATTCCCAGGCCGGCGGCCGCGGCTAAAAAATGTTCAACGACCGCGATCCCGCCAAGGACCGTTCCCCGCTCGGTTTGTTCGACGTTGTTAACGTCCGCTTTGATCAAGCGGCCGTTTTTGGCAAAGGTAACCCCTGTTCCGGCGGCGCCCCGCTTCACGGTGATCTTGGAAGGCGTTCCGGAATGGAGGCCGATCCCCTCAAGTGAAAAAGGCCGGGTGATGGTTTTTTGCTTATCTTGATTCTGGGCGGGCGATAGGGACATTTGATTTTTCCCCGTAGAGCTTATAGTAGCTCTTGATCGTTTCTTCTTTTAACTTTTTATTCTCCGCGTCATAAACCGTGCGAATCACATTGGTTTTAAACGGCCGGTCGGCCTCAAGGACCTCGCGGACGGTTGCCGGGCGATAACCGCTCCCGACCTCGAGCAGGAAAACCTGGGGGGACGAAAATTCAACTTTCTTCCCGGTCGGCGTGCCGTAGATCCTGAAAGAAAGGCGCTTATTTGTTGCCAGCGCTTTTATCAGGATCGGATAGGGAGCGTTGTTCTTGAATTTTAAGTCTTTGGCCGGCGGATAGACGGCGGCGTCGCGGCCCAAGGGGTAAATGTTGAAATAAAAGGAATGGCTGGAGCGCTGAACGATCTCCAAGTCGGCCAACGAAGCGGCATTGTAAAGGGTTGTTCCGATCTGGCAGGTCCCGCCGCCCAGCATCGGAACAAGCTCGCCGTTATAAATAACGAACGCCTCTTTAAAGCCCCGTTCCGGAGTGAACTCGCCGATCGCGTCGCCTAAAACAAATTCCTGACCCGGCAATAAAAGGGTCCCGTCAAGCCAGGAAGCGATCAATTTAATATTGTGGATCCGGTTCGGCGAATCATGCCGGCCGTAATAAGTCGTGTAGGCGGCGATCCTGATGGCCGGCGGATGGGCCCGCAGCATCGCCTCGGTGATCTTTGGCCGATCATAATCAAAGATTAAGGGGAAACGGCTCTTCCCCTTGGCTAATTCCGAGTGAAAAGTTTTGATCGTATCGACGATCCGCAGGGTCCGCCCGGGATCGTCGCTTTCAATATGATAGCCCCCGGTACTCTCATCGAGGATGATTGACGCGTCTTTCGCGGTCGAGAGGGTTTCCGCGTAGAGTCCGGTGACGACTTCAAGCAGTTGTTTTTCTTCGACCCCCAGCAGGACAGGAAAGTGCATCGCTTCCCGGGAGAGCCGCTCCTTCAAACTGTTAAAATAGCCTTTTTTGCGGAGTTCATTGAAGGCGGATTGGACCGATTGTTTAAAATTAACGTAGACCCCCAGCGTGTCCGGACCAAGGGAATAGAGCAGCGTCCCGGCCTCAAATGTGACAACGGCAGAGTAAACATTCGCAACCTTTAAAGACTCAAGCTTTTCGTAAGCCTGGATCTGATCGAGTCCCGAAACATCTACTCTGCCGATATAGGTCCGGTAAGGGAACTGTTCAGTACTGCGCAGGTAATCGTAAAAAACCAGGGCCAGAGTCACGATTACCGAAATGGCCGCGATCAGCGCTAAAGCAACAAGTAACTTTTTCAATTAGGCAAGGATTTTTGTAACCGAACCGGCACCTACGGTTCTCCCACCTTCGCGGATCGCGAAACGGGTCCCGGCCTCGACCGCGACGTCGGTGATCAGTTCAACGGTCATAACGATGTTGTCGCCGGGCATGACCATTTCAACTTTGTCCGGGAGTTTGATCTCGCCGGTCACGTCGGTGGTGCGGACGAAGAACTGCGGCTTGTAACCATTGAAGAACGGAGTGTGGCGGCCGCCTTCTTCTTTGGTCAGGACGTAAACCTGGGCTTCGAACTTCTTATGCGGCTTGATCGAGCCGGATTTGGCCAAAACCATGCCGCGCTGAAGCTCTTCTTTTTCGATGCCGCGCAGGAGAAGCCCGACGTTGTCGCCGGCGATCCCTTCATCAAGCAATTTGCGGAACATTTCGATCCCGGTAACGGTAGTCTTTTTGTGGGAGCCGAGACCGACGATCTCAACCTCTTCCCCGACCTTGACCCGTCCGCGATCGATACGACCGGTGCCGACGGTGCCGCGGCCGGTAATGGTGAAGACGTCTTCAACGGACATGAGGAATGGCTGGTCCAGCGGCCGCTCCGGATCCGGCAGGTAGGTGTCCAGCGCGTTCATCAGGTCCCAGATCGGCTTAACTTCCGGGGAGTCTTTCGGTTTAGTGGCGTTTTCCATCGCCTTGAGGGCGGAGCCGCGAATGAATGGAATTTCATTGCCCGGGAAATGATACTTGGTCAGGAGTTCGCGGGTTTCGACTTCAACCAGGTCGATCAATTCCGGATCGTCGACCATATCGACTTTGTTCAGGAAAACGATGATCTTGGGAACGTTAACCTGGTGAGCAAGCAGGATGTGTTCGCGGGTCTGGGGCATCGGGCCGTCGGCGGCGGAAACGACCAGGATCGCGCCGTCCATCTGCGCGGCTCCGACGATCATGTTCTTGACGTAGTCGGCGTGTCCCGGGCAGTCGATGTGGGCGTAGTGTCTTTTCTCGGTTTCATATTCGACGTGAGCGATCGCGATGGTGATACCGCGGGCCTTTTCTTCCGGTGCCGAATCGATCTCGTCGAATTTCTTAGCCTTGGCCATGCCGGCATTTGCCAGCACGCTGGTGATAGCCGACGTCAGGGTCGTCTTCCCGTGATCGACGTGACCGATCGTCCCGACGTTAAGATGGGGCTTTTTTCTCTCGAACTTTTCTCTTGCCATTTTACCTTACCTCCGTAAATTTATTTATCGACTCAATATAGCGTGAAATTATACCTAAACGGGCCGCTAATGTCAATCTTTTGGGCCAAAAAAAGCCCGCGACCGGGATTGAACCGGTGACCTCGTCCTTACCAAGGACGTGCTCTACCAACTGAGCTACACGGGCCCGGCGGAAAAATTAATTATAACAGATTAAGCTTGGTTTATGAACTCCGATTTTTTTAAGATCGGGTCGAAATCGTAACGGGAAAGGGCCTCGGCCGCCCCTTCTTCGCGGTCGACGACCGAGATGACCTTAAGGACCGACGCCCCGGCCGCCTCAACCGCTTCGATTGCCTGCAGGGCAGAGCCGCCGCTGGTCGAAACGTCTTCCACGACGACGACTTTCCAGCCCGGCTGGAGATGTCCTTCGATCTTTTGCTTGGTCCCGTGTTCTTTCTCTTTTTTTCTGACGATAAAGCCGGGGATGTCGCTCAACATAACGACCGAGGAAGCGATTGGATCGGCCCCCAGGGTCAAACCGCCGATCGCGTCTACGCGCAGCCCCTTGATCTTTTCGAGGATGATCCGGCCGATCAGTTTGGCCCCTTGGGGATGAAGCGTGATCCGCCGGCAATCAATATAAAGGTTGCTTTTCTTGCCGGAGGCTAAAACGAAATCGCCGGTCTTAACGGCGGCGGCTTCCGTGAAAAGGGCAAGCAGGGCTTCTTTGTTTGACATGAGGGAGATTATAGCAAAGAGCGGCGCGACGGGCAAATATAAGGGCCGCCACAATTGACGGCCCTTATAAAAAATTTGAAAACGTTAGTCGGCAATCAGGGCGAAGGCGATCAGCCCGCAGAGGACCAGAAACAAGCCGAGGCCGCCGCGGATCAGAGTAAGCAGGTCAACCCTCCAAAGATAAACCAGCCAGGCGCCGAGTATGACCAGGGCAAGACCGATCAAAGATTTAATGATCTTAGCAACCATAAAATCCCTCCTTTGCTTGAACAGCTGGAGGGATTATAGCAATTGACCGATAATTAGGCAAGAAAAAACCCCAACAGGATGAAGTAGCTGCTTAAATAAGCAATCAACCCAAAAAGGGTTATTTTTCCGTTGGGGCGTTGTCTTCGATTTTGTTTTCGGTCGCGGCCAGTTTTTCAGCCGCTTTCCGTTCCCGTTCAACGATAATATCGCCGACCGGGATCTTGGTCCAGCCGATATAGGTATAACTGAAAGGCCCAAGGTTATAAGCGATCTTAACTTTATACCAATTTCCATCGGCCGACATGTCGAGCATCTTGACCTCGATCGGAATAGAAAGGACCAGGTTGGAGTCCTCGGATGGAGCGGTGTACAGCTCCTTAACCGGGATCTCGGTCATCTTCCCAGCGGCCAGCCCGGGAAGAGTCAGAACAATTAAAAACGCGATAATTAAGGCATTTTTCATACATTTGCGCCTCCATATATATATCGGGGGTAAGAGAGGAAAACTTGCGTAAAAAGGGGGGCTAAAAATTACTTGTTAAACAGGTTTTTTAGACTATTTTTTGCCTCTTCTTCGAGGCGCCGCTTCTCTTCTTCGGCCTTGGCTTTAGCCTCGGCTTCCGCCTTGGCCGCTTCTTCCTTGGCTTTGTTCTCAATTTCAACTTTTTTCGCGTCAACCTTAACTTTTAATTTCCCGACGGCGGTTTCCAATGGCTTGAGAAGGATTGGCATTGGGAAGGGCTTTTTCAAGTCGCCCCGGAGTTCAAAGGTCGCTTCCAGCCAGCCGTCCTTGTCCCGCAACAGGTTGTATTCCCGGGAGAGGCCCTTGGTCGCGGTGGGGGAGGCTCGCAGAACAAGGCGAGTTCCTTCCCCGAACTTTTGCGCGGCCAAATTGATATTCCCGTTAAACTTAATATTCAAATCGTTGTCGGCCAGGTTGAAGTTCTTGATCCCGACCGTCATTTTACCGAAAGAAAAATCGGCGGTCAGGCTTTGCAGGGAAAGATCTTGCTTCAGCGCTGTCGTCCCCAGCTTCTCGGCGATCGCATCAATAATCTTCAGCCGTTTAAGCGCCCCTTTTTTTAAAGAAAGGGACCCTTGGGCGGTAAGGTTATTAAGCAGGGCGGGCATTTCTACGCCGCTACCGGAAAGAGTGGCGCCAAGATCGAGCTGCCCGTAAACTTTATTGATCAGATCTTTGCTGTCAGGGAGCGAAGCGAGTGGCCCGGCCGCCAGCGCGTTGATGAAGGGGGTGGCGTTGAAGCCCGAGAGCTTTAAGTCGGCGACTGAATATTGAAGTCCGGGGACATTAAGGTTGACCCTAGCTTGGCCGGAGAGGACGCCGCTATAGATCCTGATCTCTTTTAAATTTAAGGACGCGACTTTATTTTTTAGTTTGATCCCGGCGTTGATCTTGTCAACCTTAAAACCCTGAAAGACCAGGTTGTCGATCGCGATCTCCCCTTTGGCGCTGACATTGGCGGGAAGAGACTTGGCCGCTTGGTTGATGGTCTTTGTTAATTCCCCCGGCAGGGCTTTTTTCGGGGTGGCGGGGGCGGAGCCGGCGAATAGAAGGAGGAGCGGGTCGACCTCGATCCCTTTAGAGGCCAGCGTGAAGTCGAGGTGAGGGGCGATTTTCCAGGCGGAAAGAGAGGCCGCCCCGTTTATCGACTCGCCGGCGACGGCCAGCGACAGCTCGGAAATGTTTATCGACTCCTTCACCAGGTTAAACCCGATTTTAGCGCCGAGGCCAAGCGGGATCTCTTTCCCGTTATAAGCGACAATCGCGGACGCGTTAAAATCGATCGGCTTGATCAGGGCCAGTTCGAAGCCGGCGAGCCTGACTTTGAGATCCTTAACTTCGCTCTTTGTTCCCGCGCCGTGATCGAAGTAGCTGATCCGCCCGCGATCGATCGAGAAGCTGGAAACGTAGAGTTCGAACGGGGGCTTGCCTGCTTGGGTTGGCTTAGCCGGTTCTTTGCCCGGCTTAGCCGCCGTAAGGTCGGAGAAATTGAATTCGCCATTCCGTCCTTTTTCGACCAGAATCATCGGCTTAACGAGCCGGAGTTCTTTGACGATGATCTGGCGGGAAAAGAGGGGCCAGAAGGCATAACGGAGATCGATCGACTCCGCGGTGATAAATGGCTGATCGGCGAAACCCGGGCGATTGCCGACCGACAGGCCCTTTAGGCGGATACCGGAGAAAAGATCGAAAGAAACCGACTCGATTTTCACGTCACGGTGGATCGTTTCCGAGATCTTGGCGGCCGCGAAGTCCTTGATCTTATCGAGCGGCAGGAAGAAGGGAAGAGCGAAGACACTGATCACCAGGAAAAGGAAAACAACGCCAAGGACGATCGCCATCCATTTTAAGGTCTTCTTCATAAATAATCGGCTTATTTTGAGCTGTACTTTAACAGGGCGTATATCGGGCACCAACCTGACAAGCCGGTCAGCATCAAGACGATACCGATCAGAAACAACGACCAAACGGCAATGGTGTTCATGGGAATATAAGTTGCCAGCAATAGAAGAACTCCGCCAACAAGGATTCTCGCGAATCTTTCAAAGGTATTTTGGTTTGTAGTGATTTTCATTTGACTCCTCCTTTTAGGGATAGTGAAAGTATAGTCCCCGGCGAAACGGCTGTAAAGAGTGAAATTTGCGCCGAGATCAAGCGATAACAATAAGTGATAATCCAGTGAATATAAACAAGTATTTGACGATCGGCCTGATCTTCCTCTCCCTGGCGTCCGCGGCCGGGGCGAAAGATCTCCGGGCGGTCAAGCTCAAGCGGTTTCTGGACCGTTACCAGTTCAGTCCTTTGCGCGGGCATGAACAAGAGATCCTTTATTGCGCCGATAAATTCGGCGTTGATTACCGTCTTTATTTGGCGATCGCCGGAGCGGAGAGCACCTACGGGAAAAGATACCCCAAAACGCATAACAACCTGACCGGCCACCGCAACGGCGATACGGTTTTTCAATCAATTTACTCGAACATTTATCAGACGAACAAGTTGATCGGACAGGCTGGCTACTACAAAAAATACCGCAAAACAAAGAACATTTGGGACCTGGTCTATGTTTATAAAGGAGTCCCCCCCTATGACCACTATGTTAAAAATCTCCGCTTTGTAATGGACACGATTACCGGAATCTCGGTTGAAGACGTCCGTAAGGAAGAGGCCGCCTGGCTGGCTAAGATCAATTCGCCTGAATATCTGGCGGAAGTGAGGCGAAAATTCCAGGAGGCCCAGCTGACGATCTGGAGCGCCCTCCGCTATGACCGGGCAAAGCCCGGCGAAGTTTCTCGGGTTGATGTTGCCAAGGAGGCGCAAGCGGCCCCGAAGATCAAGCGGCTGGAGCAGAACGTTTTTGTCTCAAGGAATAGGCTCGAGGTAGTCGAGGTTTTGGAAAAAGCCGGGCCTTAGCGTTTCCCCCACGGTTTTTTCCTGACGGAGAAGCCGAAGTACCCCAGCTCTTTTCCCAGCGAGTAGTAGTGGCCGTGAGAATAACAGATCAGTTCGGCCGCTTGCAGGTTGAGCGCCCCTTTTTTATCGATCAGTTTTTTGTCGGCGTGGATGGCCAGAACTTTGGCTAGAAACATGTCGTGCGAGCCGAGTTGCTGGATGTCGGTGACCCGGCATTCGATATTGACCGGGCTTTCGACGATCAGCGGGGCCTTCACGTGTTCCGCTTTCCCCGGGGTCAACTTGAGATGGAAAAACTTGTCCAGTTCTCTCCCGGTTTTTACGCCGCAAAAATCAGTCGCGAAGGCGAGGCGACGGTTGACCAGGTTGATCACAAACTCGCCACTCTTTTTAATGATCTGGTGGGAATAACGGGACGGGCGGATCGAGACAAAGGTCATAGCCGGTTCACTGCAGACCGTTCCGGTCCAGGCGACGGTTATAATGTTATGGTTTTCTTTTTTTTCGCCGCAAGAGACCATAACAACGGGGGCGGGGTAGAGCATGGTTCCGGGCTTCCAGATCGCTTTCTTCATTTTTCCATCTCCCGTAGAATTAATTGAAGCCTGCCGATCGGCAGACCAATGACATTATCGAGATCGCCGTCAACTTTTTCGATAAAACCTTCTTCTAGTTCCTGAATGCCGTAGGCTCCGGCTTTGTCGAGCGGCCGGCCGGTGGCGACATAATCGGCAATTAATTTGGCGGGGACTTCCTTCATCCGAACGATCGTGGCTTCCTGGCCGGAACGGCATTCCAGGGAATTAGAATTGACGACCGCGAAGCCGGTGATCACCCGGTGGCTCCGGCCGGAGAGGCCCTGCAGCATGGCTGTCGCTTCCGCCTGGTCTTTTGGTTTGCCGAGGATCCGGTCGCCGAGGACGACGATCGTGTCGGCTCCGACAATGAGTGCTCCTTTTTCTTTTTTGGCGACCGCTTTGGCCTTGGCGATGGCCGCTTTTTCGGCAAACTCTTCCGGGGAGCCGGCGACAATGGCTTCTTCGTTAACATCACTGACGACCACTTCAAAGGCCGGGGCGATCTTCTTCAGCAGTTCTTTGCGGCGTGGCGATGCGGAAGCGAGAATTATTTTTGTCATATGGGAATTATAGCAGAAGAGTGAGTGGGGTTAAGTTGATAAATTATTCTTTCTGAAGTTTATACTGTTGCTAATAAGTAAAAGAACTAAGTTTTTGATTTCTTCGTTGTCAAAGTTGTTTATTCTAATCTTAGCCTTAAAAGAATCTTCCCCCAATGCCTCAAAAAGCTTCCCAAACAATTCATCGGCAAATGCGCTTGAAATCATGGTGATCCCATTAAAATTGAAATGGATTTTGGAGCCGTTTTTTATTTCTATTAATGCCTTTTCTCGGAGCTCTCCTCCAATTTCCCTTGTTCCTAAGGAGAGTCCAATACTATTCAATTTGATTTCTTTAATATTATTCATCAATCCCACCAATTAATTCATTAATAGATTCATTTACAACAAGGCTAGTTTCCCCAAATATTTCCAACAAATTGATCGCGGCATTTCTGTTGATTCTTAATGATACCATAGTCCCCATATATTCTAAAGATGGACCTATAATTACTCCTTTTTCAGATAAAAGCAACTTGTTGCTGCCAGAGACGATTAATAACTGTCCTTTTCCTGCTCTTGCAATCTCAGAGCAGCCAAACAATCCAAAGCCGGGGCTTCCTTGTGGGTGGCCGGATTCGCTATTTATTGTTGACAATTTAAGTGCCTCTTCATTAGTAATGCCATGATATTTTTCCTTGCCTGAGGAGCGAAAAGATGAATGAATCCCTTGTCCCCCATCAATTATTGCAATATCAATGTTTTCTCCTAAGCTGGCTGCGCAGAAGTAGACGGTTCCAGAATAATCAACGCCTGTTGATTCATACATTTGATAGCCGTGAACGCCAGCATTGTCTACTATTTCCCACAATGCCCAGTTTAAAGCCTTTAGAACTGCGTCGGAAGGTTTCATGTCGTTTCTGATAACAGGGATTAACTTATTTACTGCGGCTAGACTTTCTTTGCTGTTTCTACATCTTAGAATCGGCACGCGAAATGTGTCCCAATATTTTTGCATTTCCTTCGGTTTTTCTTCGGATTTGATCAAGTTCATGATAGAAATAAGCCATCTTGATTTTTTTTCCTTTGGCGGAATAACCCTGCAATCATAACCAACTGATTTATATTTATCAGCCATCTTTGCAATAAATAGGATTCCTAGCACGGATATGGATTTGTTTTCTGAAAAATCAAAAACTAGAGGCTCACTAGCGCCTTGATGCTGGCCTTCTAAGAGAATTCCTGTTTGTTGTTCAAGGAGAACATCGAATTCTGCATGGCCCAATGTTGATGGTATTTTTATTAGCTTAGTCATTTTTGCTGTTCTAAAAAATCAATTTTATATGTTGGAGAGATTAATATTCGGGCTTTCAACAAGGAAGCGTCAAGCACTTGGAAATCAATGCAATAAAAAAATGGAGAGGGAAGGATTTGAACCTTCGAAGGCGTTAGCCGTCTGATTTACAGTCAGATGCGTTTGACCACTTCGCTACCTCTCCACTTGCTGTCGCTCGTAATTATCAAATGACCAATGACAAATGTCAAATAATAAAATGCCTCAAAATCACTCAAATCTTTGTCTTTCAAGAAACCGCGAAGTTTATTCGCAGGTTTCTTGAAGCTGTTATCCGACTCGGGAATCTCAAAATACTAAATTTAGGCGTTAACAAATTTTAAGAGAGCAGCCCGCTGAAACAGTTCGCGGGCTGGCTCTCTTTTATATAAAAAGGAAAAGAACCTATTTCCGTTTTTTGCTGCTTTTCTTTCTGCCGCGGGCCATCTTGGCGCGAGAGATATCTCCATTCTTGTCGATGAAATAGAGATAACCCTTCTCTTTCTTAACCCCGCACTTCATAACTTTCTCTGCCATTTTCTATTCACCTCCCCGTTGCCTCAGAACTTCGTACAGGACGATCCCTGTGGCGACCGATGCGTTGAGGGAATTAATTCTTCCTCGCATTGGCAGGCGGACAATCTCGGTGCAGCGTTCTTTGACCAATCGGGAAACCCCGTTTCCCTCGCTACCGATGACAAAGGCCGCCGGTCCCTTATAGTCACGAGTATTATATAATGCCTTCCCGTCTATTTCAACCGCAAAGACCGGAATTAGCTCGTCTTGAAGTTCGCGGACCGCTTCGGCAATGTTGGGGACCCGGATCACGGGGACGACTTCGGCCGCTCCCGTCGAGGTTTTGATGACGGTCGAAGTGACCGGGACCTGTCTAGCCTTGCGAATGATCACGGCGTGAACGCCGGCCGCTTCGGCGGTGCGGAGGATCGCGCCAAAATTATGCGGATCTTCAATGCCGTCTAAGACCAGAAGGAACGGCGGCTCTTTCCGCTCTTCCGCCAGTTGAATGACTTCGTCTAAGCTCCGATAATTAAACATTTCGCAGAGCCTCCTTAAAGATCCGGAGGGCGGCGTCGATCTCTTTTTTGGTAACGTTCAGCGCCGGGATAAAGCGGATGACCGTCCCGTCCTTGCCGGTGGAAATGAGCAAGAGGCCGTTCTTTAAACAATTTGCCATAACCTTTTTAACCGCGACGTTGTTTCCCAGATCAACGCCGATCAGCAGCCCCTGGCCGCGCACTTCTTTAATAATGGGGTACTCTTTAAGCGAGAGGAGTTCTTTCTTTAGATAAGTGCCAAGCTTGGCGGCATTGGCGAGAAGTTTTTCTTTTTTGATCGTTTCGATGGTCGCGATGGCCGCGGCGCAGCAGACCGGGTTGCCGCCGAAGGTCCCGCCGTGCGCTCCCGGCGCCCACTTGGCCATCAGTTCCGCGCTCGCGATGCAAGCCCCCAGAGGGAAGCCGGAGGCCAATCCTTTAGCTACGACCAAAATGTCTGGGGTCACCTCGGAATATTCGCAAGCAAACCATTTGCCGGTATGCCCCATCCCGGTCTGGACTTCGTCGATGATCAGCAGCGCCTGATATTTGTCGCAGAGAGCGCGGACTCCCTGGAGAAACCCGGACGGCGGAGCGATGTAGCCCCCTTCGCCAAGGATCGGTTCAATTATAACGGCGCCGATCTTCCAATCGTTTTCTTTTAACAAGCCTTCAACAACGGAAAGGTCAAACGGTGAAATATAGACCTCGGGCAGAAGCGGCTCATAGCCTTCGCGATATTTCATCTTGGAGGTGGTGAGCGAAAGGGCTCCCAGCGTCCGGCCGTGGAAGCCTCCCTGAAAAGCGATGATCCCCGGTTTTTTTGAGGCGTATTTGGCCAGCTTGATTGCCGCTTCAACCGCTTCGGTCCCGCTTTGGCAAAAGAAGGACTGGGCTTGCTTTATTGGAACGATCTTAGCCAATTCTTCTCCTAATTTAATGTAAGGCTCATAGAGGGCGACGCCGATACAAGTGTGGATTAACCGGTCGAGCTGTTTTTTAGCGGCGGCGACAACTTTGGGATGACAATGGCCGGTGATCGCGCAGGCGATGCCGGTCGCGAAATCAAGATATTTTTTCCCTTTTTCGTCGAACAGATAGGAGCCTTTTCCTTTAACAACGGAAAAGCCTTCGTAATATTTCCCCAAGACCGGCGGGAGGACTTTTTTGCTTCGTTTCTCGAGATTCATGGTGTTTTATTATACTGCAGATGTATGCTATACTCAAGGCGATGCGCAGGACAGCTATAGCCATAATTTTGTTGTTTTTTTTGGCCGCGAACGTAATTGCCGAAAACACCCCCGGACAAATAGTCGTTAAATTCAAGCCAGGTATTTTTTCCCCGACCGTCGCGGCCGGCGCGATCTCTTCCGCCCTTGTCGGCGCCGCGTCGATAAAAAGCTTGAACGCCAAGCACCGGATTTCCCGTTACAAGCAGATCTACAGCGAGGCGCTAAAGATTCGTCCCGACTGGAAATATCTGGAGAACGATTACGTTTTATATTACCCGACCGAGGAAAGCGACTCGGCGGTCCTGGCTGATTTCCAGAACGATCCAAACGTTCTATCCGCCCAAAAGAACGGGGTAGTGCGCGCTTTTCAGATAACGCCTAACGATACCTACTTTGGCCAAGAATGGGGGCTGGTCAAGATCAAGGCTCCCGAAGCTTGGGAGCGGACGACCGGTTCCGCTTCGAATATAGTCGCGATCCTGGATACCGGATTGAACTACAACCATGAAGATATTGCCGGCAAAGTCGATTTGGCTCACGCCCGCGATCTTTATAACGGGGACAACGACCCCATGGACGATAACGGCCACGGCACGGCGGTTGCCGGCGTGATCGGCGCGATCTCCAATAATGCCAAAGGGATTGCCGGGGTTGACTGGGGAGTGACTCTCCTGCCGATCAAGGTCTTGAACCGTGACGGCGTCGGCGACCCGGCAACGATCAGCTCGGGACTGGCCTACCTGGCCGCTCTGAAGTCATCGGGCGTTAATATTACCGCGATTAACTTAAGCCTTGGCCAGTACAACGAAGGCTCGGACATGTATGTCGAAGAAAACCCGGCCAACTTGCGCGACCGCTGCCAGGAAGCCTACAACGAGGGGATCGTTATTGTCGCCGCCGCGGGGAACGGGAGCGTTGATTGGAATACTTATCCGGCATATTACCCGACCGTTATCGCGGTTGCCGCGACTGATTCAACCGATAAGCGCTCGGTCTGGAGCGGGCTGGATGAGCAAACGTTTCGAACCCAGGCTTCAAACTATGGGACCTGGGTCGACATCAGCGCGCCGGGGTCCGGGATTTTCAGCACCAATAAAGATGGTTCTTACAGCAACGGGTGGAACGGGACATCTCTGGCCGCCCCTTTTGTGGCTGGGGCGGTTTCTTTGCTTAAGGCGGCTGAATCAACTTTGACCAACGTTCAAATAATGGAAAGGCTGAAAAAAACCACCGACCCGATCGATAGTTTGCAGGAAGAAACTTATCGCGGCTTGCTGGGTACGGGACGGCTGAATGTCAGCCAGGCGGTCACCGGATTGATCACGGAAATCACTTTGCCGGCCAACGGAAGTTACATTAAAGGAACGGTTTCAATAAACGGGACCGCCAGCGGCTGGAATTTTTCCGGCTACACGATCGAAGCTTATCGCGGCGATTTGCTGGAAACGGTCGTGGTCCATAGTCCATTAGCGGTCGAAGAAGGGCTCTTGGCCAGCTGGGATACCAGCCCGCTTAATGGGGCGTTAAGGCTTAGGCTTCGGGCTTCTTCGTCAGCGGGGGGAACGTCAGAGGCGGCGATTAACGTTATTGTTGATAATTTGGTCCCGGACGCGGTCATTACCGACCCAACCAGTGGAGGGTCCATTGAAGGGAAAGTAACGATTACCGGGCGAGCAACGGATGAAAATCTGGATACTTATTTATTGGAATACGGCGCCGGCAGTTCTCCCTCCGCCTATCAGCAGTTGGGCGTTTTTTATAGTTCAATCAGCGGGGCCCTGGCAACCTGGGAAACCTCCGGTTTGGACGGACTTTATACGATCCGTCTGACCGCCGCCGATAAGGCGGGGAATGTTTCCACGGCCAGCGTGTCGGTGAACATTAAAAAAGTCGGGGCAACTTTATCGCCCGGAATCCTGACTTACGCGTTGCCGAATCCCTTCGATCGCCAGAACGGGACCGGCACCACCTTTTATTACCAATTGCAAGCGAATGCCGATTCATCGATCAGCCTTTTTGACCTTAGCGGGAACATGCTCTGGCAGAGAAACTTCACGGCGGGTGAAAACGGCGCCAAAGCAGGCGCGAATAATCCGGCGTGGGATGGTCGGAACATGTTCCGGACGAACGTCCAAGCCGGGGTTTATTTGTACCAGATTATTTCCGACCGCAAAGTTGTCGGCCGCGGTAAAGTGATCGTCCTCAACTAGAAGTTCAGAGTTCCTTCAAAAGAAAGTAGGCTGGCGTTAAAGTCGTCGTTTGCATTATTAAGATTGTGATATTCAACATTTTTTAATGAAGCGAGAAGTGAAACGCTCGACATGACCGGATTATCGACCGGAATATTGATGTTCAGGCCGATCGATTGGGTCAACTTTTTAATCTTTATAACCTGGACGATCCCGCTTTGGACTTCCCCGCCGTTCATTTCATCCGTGCGGTCATAAACCAGCGATCCCCAGCTGAAGATCTGGTAACTGGCCTTGCTGGTGACCACTGTTTTATCAAGGGTATTGTTCGCGATGAGGTCGTAAGTCTTTTTTAGGCTGTAATCGGAGCTAAGGCTAAGCTTCGGGATCGCGTTGAAGGTCAGGGAGGCGGAAAGCGTGTCGTTCCTGGTTTCGGTCGTGATCGGCGAAGTTACGGCGTCGGTCCGGTTTTTATAGTCCTCTCTCGCGTAGCCGAGGCTGATCGGAACGACCGGGATCGGATTTAAAGAGAGAGTGTAGCCTTGAGAAAAAGAATTGGTGAAAGTCCCGACCTGAACGTTGCCGGACGGGGCGCGCTGGATGCTGTCGGACAGGGCATAGCGGGAAGAGAGCGAGATCGCCCGGAAGGAAAAAACCGACCAAGCGGCATCGCCAGCTTTAGTTCGGCCGGTGGTTTTAAATGAAGAGCCGGTTTCCGGGATTGCTTCGCTCCGGGCGTAGCTGCCGCCGAACGAGAGCCAGCCGAACGGCGTGTACTTGGCGCCGACCGATGAACGTTCGGAACGGGGGTTTTCCTGGCCCAGGACGTACGAGACCCTTTCCTGGCGATTGTGATCCAGAGCGCTGGAGAGGAAGCTAAATGGTTGAATGTCCATGTGGTAGGTTTCATTAATGGTTTCCGAACGAGCCTCCGGAGTCGGCAGGTATTTGCGCTCAAAATGCTCCTGGCGAGAGGCTTGGGTCGTCCAGCGCTGCAGCTTGCCGAGGCTCAATCCGGTCAGGTCAAGCGACATTGAATAGGAATTATCCTGAACATTGTTCCTGGCGGTTTGCGCTTCCAGGGAGTTGATCGTAATCGGTTCGCTTTCCTGATGATCAACACTGAAGGCGAGGTTCTTGGTCAGGCCGCCGCTGACGTTATAATGAAAGGACTTAGACGTGGAGGCGGAATAATTTGTCCGGTCGACAACGTCGGACTTGGATTGGCTAAAGCCGACGTCCCCTTTGGTTGCGATCGATAATTCTCCCCTGGCGAAGGTCGCGGGGGTGATGCTGGCCGAATAAGAATCTTGTTCATTATCGCTGGCGTGCAAGCCCCCGGCCGAAGGATCGTCGAGGGAAGTATATTTTCGGAAGCTGAACCCGATGGCGGCCAAACCGTTGGGGTTGACGCTGGTGGAAAAAGAGTGATCCCAGCTGCGCAGGAACTTGTCGCGGGCGGAGCCGACCGGGTTTTGATTGTATTTGTACGAATAGCTGGTGCTTAACGCGTGATAACCGGGCGTAAAGCCGAGATTGTATTCCTCGTACTCGGACCCGGCCCCGGAAACGGCCGAGCCAAGCGGCGCGAACTCAAAGCCGATTTTTTTGGTCGTGCCGCTGACGCTTAATTTATTGTCGAAAAGATTGACCCCCGCGCCCAGGCGGAAAGCGGTGTCCGATTTGAGCTTCGTCGTATCGGCGAAGCCGGCCGGATCCTGATATTTATATTCGACGACGATCGCGTCGGCCGAAGTCGGGGTGATGTAGTAAAAGGATAAATTGATCGTCCGCTTGTCCGGGTTGCTGATGAAATAATCGGCGTCTTTGTTGAGCAGGGAATTATTGACGTAAACGTTGTCGGACCCATCGATGATGTCGCCGGGAGAGGTGAGGACGTAGTTTTTGGTGCCGTTGCCGCGGAAGCTCTCCAGGCTGGTGTCGCCGATGATTACCTGGTCCGACTCGCTCTTGGCCCACGATGAATTGATGTTGAAGACGTCGCCGATTTTGAAGCTGCCGTCGACCCCGATCGCCGACATGGAAATGTCTTCATTGTTGCCGGAAGTCTCGGCGATATACTGGTAAAGCACCTGAAAATTGGCGGTGGTCGAAAGTTCCTTGTTGAACGTAACGGACGTGTTGTCTTTGTTATAGTTAATAAAGTAGCCGGTGTCGCCGGCGTTCGCTTCGAAGCTGGAATTTCTAATGTAAGTGGTAATGACCGACGACCCCTGCTCCCAAACTTGAATGGTTTCCGATCCGGGGACGATATTTTTCACGTTGCGCAGGTAATAGGGGCCTTTGGTCCCGTTTCCGACGCCGGCATATTTGCTGACGATACTTTTTTTATAGGTATAAGAAACTGTGACCTCGTCGGAGGGAAGGATTGTGTTTTGAAAATAGATCGTCCCGGTTCCAAGCCCGTCCGTCAAATCAGTCCGATCGTTAATGTAGGCCAACGGCACGTTCGGGGTCGTGATGACATAGCCGGTCGCCGGATCAAGCGCGGTTGTCGGAATTATATAATCAACTTCCCAGGTCAGCAGATAACTGATCCCCCCGCGCTGGACCCGAACGGTGAAGGCCGCTTCATCCGTTGGCTGGATTGGCCGATTGCTTAGATAAGCCAGATTGTTTTTACTGATGATGTCCTGACCGGAAAAATAATCGATCGTGCTGGTGGTCGGCGCCCCGCCGCCTTTCTTCGCGCTTTCCTTCAAATAAGTAACGCCCACCTTCATTTCCTTGGGAAACTTTGAGACTTCTTCTTGCGGCAGGGTCAAGACGTTGAATTTGTAGCCGGCCTTAACCGTTGAAGTGGGACCGATGATCACGCCGAAAATAATCTGTCCCGATTCGTAGTTGATGGTGTAATCAAGGTCGCGGACAAAGAGCTTGCCGTCAACTTCAATTCGTTCGCTTTCCGGGACCAAGTTTACGTTTTTGGTCCGGTACGGTCCGCGGCTGCCGATCCCGGGGATCGATTCGGTTTCGCTGGATGTTTGGTAATATCGATATTCGACCGATAAAACCTCCTCGGTTGAAGGGAGAAATCTGGTTAACAGTTTGATCTCGCCGGAGTCATAACGAATAATGTAGTCTTCGTTCTTTTTTAGCTTAGTCCCCATGAAAGTCAGCGTTTCGCTGAATTTGATCAGCGGGGAAGCTTTGAGGCGGTATTGTCCGGAAGCTTCGTTTTCCTGGATCTCCGCTTCCAGCGATCCGGTCGAGGGAAAGACCTCACGGACCGAAATTGTCGCCGGTTCCGGTTTGGGCGCGGTTTTGCCGATCTTTTCCGGATCGATCGTAAAGCGGGATTGCAAACCGAAGAAATCGCGGCGGGAAAGGGACGGGAAGAAAAGGTCGATGATATTGGTGTATTCGTAGCTGTACTTAAATTCATCCGTTTGACTTAACTGCCGGTTAAAAGTGATCTTGCCTTCAAAGTAGTCGATGGTGTAATCGACGTTCCGGAGGAGGACGTTGTCGTTGAGCAGCAAGACTTCCGACCCTTCGACGATCCCTCCGTGCCCAAGGTTGTATGGCCCGCGGGTATTATTCCCTTTTTGGGAGATCAGGGCCTGGGTTTGGCTCTTCAGTTTGGCCGATGGGACGACCGTAACATCGTACCAGGTGTCTTTTGAGGTGAGCATGACGCCATTGAGGGTTTTGGAAGCTGAAACGAATTCATTGCCGGAAAAGTTGGCGGTCAAGTCGCCGAACGCCAGCTCGGTATTATAATATTTAACTTTTACGTCAAACCGCTCCGGCGATTCGGGCTGCTGTTCGAGATCGTAACTGACGGAAAGGTCCTTTGATAATTGGCCGAGGATCCGCAATTGGAGCCGTTCCTGCCAGGGGCCGCCGCTGTAAGTTGGGGCGAAACCGCCTAATTGGGAGAGGGCGTTGAAGTATTGTTTGTCCGGACTAACGCTAATCGTCTTGGTTTCGTACTTCTTATAACCGGAAATGTCAATC
Organism: Candidatus Margulisiibacteriota bacterium; assembly: GCA_041661965.1. Taxonomy (NCBI): domain Bacteria; kingdom Bacillati; phylum Candidatus Margulisiibacteriota; species Candidatus Margulisiibacteriota bacterium. The sequence continues at coordinate 362,432 of JBAZTH010000002.1, read as the reverse complement.
TGGGGGTAGCTTTCCGCTTGCGCCCAAGCAACGCCAGCGGCAAGCCAGAGCATTGCCGACAACACAACCGCAATTGTGGCTTTAACTCGCAACATCAAGTGTTTTAGCTATACTTCTTAACGATCAGGGTCGCGTTATGGCCGCCAAACCCAAACGACTCGGAGAGGGCGGTGTTAATGGTCATTTTTCGGGCCTTGTTCGGCACATAGTCGAGGTCGCAATCCGGGTCGGGGTTTTCGTAGTTGATGGTCGGAGGGGCGAGATCATTCATGACCGAGAGGATGGTAGCGATGAATTCGACCGCGCCGGACGCGCCCAATAAGTGCCCAACCATTGATTTGTTGGAGCTGATCGCTAATTTTTTAACATGAGCGCCAAAAGCGGTCTTCAGCGCCATCGTTTCGTATTTATCGTTAAGTTCGGTAGATGTTCCGTGAGCGTTAATATAGTCGATCTGTTCCGGCTTGAGGTCGGCGTCTTTGATCGCGGCCAAGATCGCCCGGACCGCTCCTTCGCCGCCCGGCGCCGGAGCGGTGATATGGTTGGCGTCGCCGCTCATGCCGTAGCCGATAACTTCAGCGTAGATCTTCGCGCCGCGGGCCAGCGCCGATTCCAGGGCTTCCAGAACCACAATACCGGAGCCTTCGCCCATGACAAACCCGTTCCGTTCCTTGTCAAACGGCCGGCTGGCGCGCAAAGGTTCATCGTTGCGGGTCGAAAGGGCTTTGGCGGCGGCAAAACTGGCTATGCCGAGCGGGGTAATGCAGGCCTCGGTCCCGCCGGCGAGCATCGCCTTGGCGGCGCCGCGTTGAATACATTTGAAAGCTTCACCGATGGAGTTGGTGCCGGAAGCGCAAGCGGTCACGACGCAGGAATTGGGGCCTTTGGCGCCGGTGATGATTGAAGCGTAACCGGCCGCCATATCAGCGATCATAAAAGGAACGGTGAACGGCGAGAGTCGGTCCGGCCCTTTGCTGTGCAAGGTCCTGGCCGCTTCTTCAAGGACGTCCAACCCGCCGATCCCGGAGCCAATCAGCACCCCGATGTCGTTAGCGTTATCCGGGCCGATGGTCAGGTTGGCGTCGGCAATCGCCAGCTTAGAGGCGGCGACGGCGAATTGGATGAAGCGAGCCATCCGGCGCGCGTCTTTTTTGTCTAAAAACCGGGACGGGTCGAAATCCTTGACCTCGCCGGCGATCTTGGCGTCAAAACCAGTGGTGTCAAACCGGGTGATCTGCGTGATCCCGTTCCGGCCGGCGACTAAGTTTTGCCAAAAAACATCGTGGCCAATACCGATAGGGGAGATAATTCCCAGCCCGGTAACTACAACTCTTTGTGCCATCAAGATTGAGCCTCCTCAAATTCCTTGACCAATTCGGCGACGATCTTCGCGGCCGGTTTGATGGTCCGATCGGGGATCTTCCAAATATAAGCGCCGGAAAAAACAACCCCGTTGTCAACATCGCCGACTTGGGCGTTCTTCAGCGCTTGGATGATGCAATATTCGTAGGAGCAATGCCTCAAACAGAAATCGCAGCCGATCGGTTTGGGCGCGGTCTTGCCGAGGATCTTAGCGACAAAAGCGGTCTTGATCGCCCGGCCGGGCATGCCGACGGGCGAGGAGATCTTGACGATATCGTCCTTGGTTGCTTTTTGGTAAACTTCTTTGAAGGCTTTGGCGGCGTTGCATTCTTCCGACAGGACGAACCGGGTCGCGATCTGGACTCCGTCGGCCCCGGCCTTGAAAGCCTTCAGCATTTCCGCTCCGTTGATGATTCCCCCGGCGGCGATGACCGGAAGCTTGGTCGCCTGGCGGACCTCCGGGAGGATCTCCCAGATGGAGCGGTCAGTGCCAAGGTGCCCGCCGGCTTCAACTCCTTCCACCACAATGGCGGTGGCGCCTAGCTTCTCGGCGGTCGCGGCCAGTCGGCCGGTCGAAACGATTGAAACGATGGGGGTATTGCCTTCTTGCCCGATCTTAAAGATATCGCGCGAGAAACCAGCCCCGCTGATGATCAAGTCGATCTTTTCCTGGATCGCGGTCTGGACCAGTTCGAAAAATTCACGGGCGGCAAACATGATGTTGACAGCAACGATCCCGCCTGCCGCCCGTTCACGAGCTATTCTGATCTCTTTGCGAAGTTCGTCAAGTGCCATACCAGAAGCGCCGATCACGCCGATGGCGCCGGTCGCGGCGACCGCGCCGGCCAGCGCGCCGGTCGAGATCCTGACGGCCATCCCGCCCTGAATGATTGGGATCTTAGCCGTAAAGGGACCAATTTTTAATTCTGGTAGGTTCATGATTTTTACTTCTTTCCGTGAGCCATCACGTAAGTCATTGTGTCACCGATTGTCTTGATTTTTTCCGCGTCTTCGTCCGGGATCTCCATGCCGAAGGCTTCCTCGAGCGCCATGACCAGCTCAACTGTGTCAAGTGAGTCGGCGCCCAGATCATCGACAAAGGAAGACTCTCGGGTAATTTCTGATTCAGAAACACCCAGCTGTTCTGCAACAACCTTTTTTACTGCCTCAAAAGCTTTTTGTTCGTCCATTCCGTCACCCCCTCTTTCAATTATTATATCATCGATGCCAATAGTTCGTCGTCTATCCGCCAGAGGCGGATTACATGTACATGCCGCCGTTAACCGCGAGGACCTGGCCGGTAATATAATCGGCTTCGGCGCTCGCCAGAAAAACAGCCGCGTTGGCGATATCTTCAGGTTGGCCAAGTTTCCCTGCCGGGATCTGGGCCATCATCTTCTGCTTGACCTCATCGGTCAGCTTATCGGTCATCGCGGTCTGGATAAAGCCCGGGGCGATAGCGTTGGCCGTGATGTTGCGCGAAGCAAGCTCCTTGGCCACGGTCTTTGTGAACGCGATCACGCCGCCCTTGGTCGCCGCGTAATTGGCCTGGCCGAAATTTCCCATTTGGCCGACAATGCTGGCGATCGAGATTATTTTACCGTATCGTTGTTTCATCATCAAGATGGAAACCGTTTGCGTGCAGTTGAAGACCCCGGTCAGGTTGACCCCCAGAACGGCGTCCCATTCTTCCTTTTTCATCCGGATGAGCAGGTTGTCCTTGGTGATCCCGGCGTTATTGACCAGGATGTCGATCCGGCCGAAATGTTTGTGGGCTTCAGCAACCCCGGCCTGGACGTCGGCCAGGTCGGAGACGTTGGATTTGATGGCGAAGGTCTTAACTCCCAGCTTGGCGATCTCATCGGCGGTCTGTTTCGCCAGGTCCAGATTAATATCGGAAACGATAATGTTCGCCCCTTCTTTGGCGAACGCGACGGCGATCGACTTGCCAATCCCTTGGGCGGCCCCGGTAATGAACGCGACTTTATCAGTTAATCTCTTCATATGAAATTACCTCCACGTTTGCTGAAATTTTCTTGATCAACCCGGCCAGGACCTTGCCGGGACCGACTTCAACGAATTTGGTTACTCCCGTTTCGATCATGTTCTTGATCGAATCCTCCCAAAGGACCGAGGAACAGACCTGCCGGTAGAGCAGCCCTTTAATCTCTGTCGCCGAAATTGTCGGTCTGGCGGTGACATTGGCAAAGACCGGCACTTGCGGGTCATTAATTGGGAGGGCGTCGATCAGCGGTTTAAGCCGATCGGCCGCCGGCTTCATTAAGGGACAATGAAAAGGGGCGGAGACAGCCAGCGGGATGACTTTTTTAACGCCAGCCGCTTTCAGCTTTTCCCCGGCCGCCTCAACTTTTTCTTTTTTGCCTGAAATCACGATCTGTCCGGGCGAATTGAAATTGGCCGGCCAGACTTCGCCGATCTCGGCGCAGATCTCCACGATCTTGGCCCGTTCGCCGCCGAGCAGGGCGGCCATCGCGCCGACTCCCATGGGGACCGCTTCTTGCATAAAAAGTCCGCGCTGATTGACGGTCTTAACCCCGTCTTCAAACGAGAGGGCTCCGGCGGCGTAAAGAGCCGAATATTCACCCAGGCTGTGTCCAGCAACAAAATCCGGCTTCAGCCCCTTAGCGCGCAAGAGCTCAAATGCGGCGACGCTAACGGCAAAGATCGCCGGCTGCTGGATTGCCGTTTTTTTTAGCTCATCTTCCGGCCCTTCCAGGCAGCGCTTTTTTAAATCGAAGCCCAAGGCCTGATTGGCCCGGTCGAGCAGACCCTCGGCGAAGCCTTTCCCCATGCCAATGGCTTGAGACCCCTGGCCGGGGAATACGAACGCTAGTTTCATAAATGCCCCTTACTGGCGCAATTCTTTGAGCTTCTTGATCAGAAGCGGAACAATTTCCAAAACGTCGCCGACAATTCCGTAGGTCGCGACCTTGAAGATCGGAGCGTCAGGGTCTTTGTTGATAGCGATAATAGTATCGGAGCTTTGCATACCGACTAAATGCTGGATCTTGCCGGAAATGCCGCAGGCGATGTAAAGTTTTGGCGAAACGGTCTTCCCGGTCTGTCCGACCTGGTGGTGAGCGGAGATCCAGCCAGCGTCAACCGTGGCGCGCGAGGCGCCGACCGCGCCACCTAAGAGGGAGGCCAGTTCTTCCAGTAACGCGAAGTTTTTGGCGTCGGCGATGCCGCGGCCGCCGGAGACGATGATCTCCGCTTCGGCCAGGTTTACTTTCACGCTTTCATCCTGAACGATAGCGAGGAGCTTAACGATCAGGTCTTCTTTGTTTAAGACGGGATTGAATTTGATGACCTGACCGGCGACCGGTTTGTCGAGCGGAGTCTTTTTGAAGACCTTTGGCCGGACGGTCGACATTTGCGGCCGATGGTTTGGCGAAACGATCGTCGCCATGATATTGCCGCCGAAAGCCGGACGGGTCTGTTGCAGGATCTTTTTTTCCGGATCAATCGCCAAACCGGTGCAGTCGGCGGTCAGACCGGCGCCGATCCTGATTGCCAGGCGGGCGGCCAGGTCGCGGCCTTGCGTCGTGGCGCCAAGCAGAAAGATCTCCGGTTTATGTTTGGTGATCATTTCGGAGATCGCCCGGGTATAAGGTTCGGTGTGATAATGTTTAAGCTCGGGATGGATGATCAGATAGACCTTGTTGGCGCCATAATGAAAAAGGTGTTCAACCTCTTCTTCGATGTTTTGGTCGCCGCAGAGAACGGCCGCCAGTTCGCATTTCAGGTCGGCCGCTAATTTACGGCCCTCGGAGAGCAGTTCATAAGAGATCGATTGGATTTTGCCTTCCCGTTGTTCGGCGAAGACCCAAACGTTTTTATAAGCGGAAAGATCTTTGGCGGCGGAGAGTTCTTTCTTGAGCTCAATGGCGTTGAATTTGCAAGTCGCGACGCAGGCGCCGCAGAGAGTGCAGACGTCAAGGTTGATGGAAGCCTTCTTTTTGGGTTTCGTCCCGCCAACCGCGGCGAGCTCAATCATCGTGATCGCGGCGAAAGGACAACCCTTAACGCACAGAGTGCAACCAGTACACTTATCCAGCACCGTAATGCTCATAAACCACCTTTATAAATCTTTGGATTAAACTAGCTTGCGTTCTTTTAATTTATCGATTAACTTGCCAACCATATCAGCCGGTTCTCCGCTCAGGATTTCGCCGCCTCCCTTGGGCGGAGGAGTGAAGATCTTAACCACCTTAGTGGGCGAACCATTAAGGCCGATATTTTTGGGGTCGGCTTGAATATCCTGGGCGCTAAGCGTCTTGATCTCCGCTTTCTTGGCTCTCATTAAGCCTTTAAGGGAGGGAAGCCGTGGTTCGTTGATCTGCTTGACCACGGTAACCAAACAGGGGAGAGGAATGGAGACGATCTCGTTAACCTCTTCAAGTAAGCGCTCGACCTTGAGGCCGGCTTCTTCTTTGGCAACTTTAACGGCAAAGGTGACTTGCGGCAGATTGAGCCACTCGGCGATGCCGGGGCCGACCTGGGCGGTATCGCCGTCGACTGCTTGCTTGCCGCAGAGGATAAGGTCGAACTTGCCGGTCTTTTTTATCGCTTGGGCTAAAGTGTAGGAGGTCGCCCAGGTGTCCGAACCGGCAAAGGCCCGGTCGGAAACGAGAAAGGCTTCGTCCGCTCCCATGGCGATCGAAGTGCGGAGCGCTTCCGTCGCTTGGGGCGGCCCCATAGTAATGACAGTGACTTTGCCGCCGTGCTGGTCGCGCAGTTGCAGGGCCGCTTCCAAGGCGTTTTCGTCCATTGGGTTAATAATGGAAGGGACCCCGTCACGAACCAGAGTGTTCGTTTCCGGGTTGATCCTGACTTCGGTTGTATCGGGAACTTGCTTAATACAAACGACGATGTCCATTACTTCTTTATGCTTTCCTTGATCAGGGCTAAACCGATCTGATTGCGTTGGATCTGGTTGGTCCCTTCATAGATCTGGGTGATCTTGGCATCGCGGGCCATCTTTTCGACCGGGTATTCTTTCATATAGCCGTAGCCGCCGAAGACCTGGATCGCGTCGATAGTGACCTTCATGGCGACGTCGGAAGCAAAAAGCTTGGCTTCGGAAGCCGACAGGGTGAAATCCTTGTGCCCGGCGTCGATCATCCTGGCGACGGCGTAAACCAGCGCCCTGGCCGCTTCGATCTGGGTCGCCATATCAGCCAGCATGTGCTGGATCGCTTGCAGGGCAATGATCGGCTTGCCAAACTGGATCCTCTGTTTGGCGTATTTGATCGATTCATCAAGCGCTCCCTGGGCGATGCCGACCGCCTGGGCGCCGATCCCCGGCCGGGTCATGTCGAGGGTCCTCATCGCGACGATAAAGCCCATTCCTTCTTTACCGAGGAGCTGGCTCTTGTGGATCTTGCAGTCCTGGAAGACCAATTCGCGGGTCGCGGAGCAGCGGATCCCCATTTTGTTCTCTTTTTTGCCGAAGGTGAACCCCGGGGTCCCTTTTTCCACGATAAAGGCCGAGGCGCCGCGCGGCCCCTTGGTCTTATCGGTAATGGCGATCACGGAATAGGTGTCGGCTTCGCCGCCGTTGGTAATCCATTGCTTGGTCCCGTTGAGGACATAGTAATCGCCCTCTTTGACCGCGGTTGTTTCCAGGCCGGCGGCGTCAGAACCGGCGTTGGCTTCTGTTAAACCGAAGGCGGCCAGTTTTTTGCCGGCGGCGATCGGCGGCATATATTTCTTTTTTTGTTCTTCAGAGCCAAAAAGGAGGATAGGGGTGGAGCCAAGAGCGGAAGCGGCAAAAGTCACGCCAACGCCGCCGCAAACCCGGCTGATTTCTTCGGTCGCTAAACAGAAATTGAAAACGCTGGCTCCCATGCCGCCATAAGCTTCATCAATGTAAAGGCCGCACAGGTCGGCTTCCGAGAAAGCTTTTAACGCTTCCCAGGGGAACTCTCCGGTTTCGTCCCATTCGGCTCGCTTGGGGAGCGCTTTTTCCGTGGCAACTTTACGGGCCAGGTCGCGGATCATCTTCTGTTCCTCGGTCAATAAATAATCCAACATTATGGTTCCTCCTAAATGGCCAACGGAAATTACCAGATTATAGCGTTGGCTCCGTAAGTCAAACCTGCGCCGAAACCGGACAGGATGACGAGGTCGCCGCGCTTTAATCTTCCTTCAGTCGCCGCCTCGTCAAGTGCGAGGGGAACAGAAGCAGCCGAGGTATTTCCGTATTTTTGGAGATTAACATAAACTTTTTCTTTTGGCAACCCCATTTTCTTGATAACGTGGTCAATAATCCGGGTGTTGGCCTGATGGGGAATTAGTAAGTTCACGTCGTCAAGCGACCGGCCGGTCGCTTTCAAGACTTCGGCGATAGAGGTTTCCAGCGCCCGAACGGCGAACTTGAAAACCTCCTTGCCGTCCATCCGAATAAAGCGTCCATTTTTGTTCTCTGGGTCCCGGCTGCCGCCTCCCGGCATGACCAGTGATTGCCTCAAGCTCCCCTCGGCTTTCCAGAAGTTCCCGATAACGCCCGGTTCCTTGTCGGCCTTGAGGACGACCGCTCCGGCGGCATCTCCGAAGAGGATGCAGGTCCCGCGATCAGTCCAGTCCAGGTACTTGGTAAGAGTATCGGCCCCGACCAAGAGGATGGTTTTATGACGGCCGGCTTCGATCAGGCTGCTGGCGACAGCCAGGCCATAGTTGAAGCCGGAGCAAGCGGCAGATAGATCGAACGCGGCGGCATTCGCGGCCTTTAGCTTGTCTTGTAAAATACACGCGACGGAGGGGAAAAGGGTGTCCGGAGAACAAGTGCAAACAATAATGAGTTCGATCTCGGCGGCGGAAACCTTGGCGTTGGCCATCGCCCGCTCGGCGGCGATAACCGCCAGGTCAGAGGTCGCGGTCGCGTCATCGGTGACCCGCCGTTCCCGGATCCCGGTCCGTTCCCGGATCCATTCATCCGAGGTCTCGACTATCTTCGACAGGTCGTCGTTGGTCACGATTTTCGCGGGAATACAGGAACCGGTGCCGATTATTTTAGCTTTCATTGTTCTTTCTCCAGTTTTGAGATCCGGCCGACGATGTCCTGATTGTGGGCTTCGTAGGCGGCCCGGACCGCGTTTTTTATCGCCTTGGCCTTGGCCCGGCCATGGGCTTTTATCACAATGCCGTTAATCCCGAGCATTGGCGCCCCGCCGTATTCGTCGTAATCGGTCTTTTTTTTGATCCCGGCAAAGGCCGGGAGGAGGAGGAAGGCGGCGAAGTAGGTGATCGGGTTTTTGGTGAGTTCTTTTTTGATCAGGTCAAAGAGGAAGCCGCTGACCGATTCGCCGAATTTAAGCGCCAGGTTGCCGACAAAGCCGTCGCTGACCACGACATCGAGCTCGCCGGAGAAGACCTCTTTTGGCTCGACATTCCCGACAAAGTTGATCGGAGCCGACTTGAGCAGCGGCCAGGCCTCGGTCGTCAGCGTGTTCCCTTTTTCTCTTTCTTCCCCGATGTTGAGCAGCCCAACCCGGGGAGCTTTAACGTGCAGGACGTATTCGACGAATTGCGCCCCCATCTCGGCAAATTGCATTAATTGTTTGGGTTTGCAGTCGGAATTGGCGCCGATATCGAGCATTAAGACCGGTCGTTTTTTAGTTGGGAAAAAGCCGGCGATCGCCGGCCGTTCGATCCCGGGAATTCGTCCCAGGCCGAAAAGGGAAGCGGCCATTAAAGCGCCGGTATTACCGGCCGAAACCAGGGCGACCGCTTCCTTGTTTTTGACTAGGGCAACGGCGAGGTTGAGAGAGGAATTCTTTTTTTGCTTGACCGCCGAAACCGGAGCTTCATTATTGGTAATGACCTCTTCGGCGTGGACAACAGAGAGACTCCCCTTTTTTTTATATTTGGAGAGCTCTTTGCTGATTTTATCGGCTTTCCCGACCAGGATCAGTTCGATAGGAAGTTCAAGCGAAGCCTGGACCGCTCCTTTGACGATTTCCGCGGGGGCATGATCGCCCCCCATCGCGTCAATCGCGATTCGGATCACTTATTTCTGCCCCTTTTTCTTCTCCTTGAGCTTGATGACCTGTTTTCCTTTGTAGCTGCCGCAGGCCAAGCAGGCTTGATGGGAAAGGATCGGGGCGCCGCATTGCGGGCACTTGCTGACGTTGGGGGCCTTCATCACGTAATTTGAGGCGCGTCGTTTCCCCTGTCTTGAGTTCGAATGTCGCTTCTTTGGTACTGGCATGTTTACACTCCTTTACAATTAATATCGCACAGGGACTTGATCGGCAGAGAGAGCAAAATGTTTTGGCGGATCAACTCATCCAGGTCGATACAATTGTCATTATCGATCGGATAAACAAAATCACTTTCCTTGAGCTCGATCTCTTTTCCTTTTCGCTGCGGCGCGGTCTCCCGGGCGTAATTTTCCTCGATTGAAAGCTCGATCGGCCGCCGATAGCGCTTCAGACAGCGGGCGCACTCCAGTTCGATCTCGGCTTGGACCGTCCCTTTGACCAAAACGGATGTCCCGGTATTGATCAGATGGAGCTTAACTTTAACCGGCTGGGTCAGGATAAGGTTATCTTCAGGGAACGAGATTTGTTCGGAATCCTCGACCTCCCCTTCATTTCCAACCTGGCGAAGCAGTTCATTTAGCTCAATCTTCACAAAAAGAAATTATACTTAAAAATAGGGGTAATTGTCAAATTTTTAGGGTTATCCGGCCCTGGGGTGGGAAGACTCATAGACCTTTTTAAGCCGTTCCTTGGTGACGTGAGTGTAAACCTGGGTGGTCGAGAGGGAGACGTGTCCCAAGAGCTCTTGGACCATCCGGAGGTCGGCTCCCCCGTCCAAAAGGTGGGTGGCGAAGGAATGTCTAAGCGTGTGCGGGGTGACCTTTTTAACGATCCCGGATTTTTTCGCGTAATTTTTGATCAGTCGTTCGATCTGCCTGGTGGTCAGGCGGGTCCCCCGCCGGCCGATAAAGACCGCGGCGCTTTTTTGGCCGGTCAGAAGCTCCGGACGGGCGGTTCTTAGATAATCTTTGACCGCAGTGACCGCGTGCGAGCCGAAAAGGACGATCCGTTCTTTTGAGCCTTTGCCGAAAACCCTGATCTCTCCTTCAGTCAGGTCGAGTTCGTTGAGGTTCAAGCCGGCTAATTCGGTCACCCGGATCCCGCTACTGTACAAGATCTCCAGAATTGCCAGGTCCCGGCGGCCGAGCGGATCGCTCTTGGGCGCTTTTAGCAGCCGGGCCAGTTCTTCAGGATAAAGAAAGTTCGGCAGCTTTTTGGGAATTTTAGGGGTTAGCAGATTGTCGAACGGGTTGACCTCGGCCATTTTTTCTCTCATTAAAAACCGGAAAAAAGAGCGGGCGGCGGAGAGCTTCCTGGCGATCGAACGTTTGGAAAAACCATTTTTTTCCAGTTGGACCAGATATTCGCGCGCGGATAGACGGTTAACTTTGCGCTCTTTAAAAAAACCGGTCAAAAAAAACAAGTCGCGCCGGTAGTTGCTGATGGTATGCGGGGAGTAATTGCGCTCGGTCTTTAAATGGTTGGTGTAGAAGTCGATCTCTCGGTTAGAGCCCATACTGGTGACGCTTTTCTTGGGTCAGCGGCGAATATTTCCCTTTCTCTTTGATCCAGGCCTCTTTCTTTTCCGGCGGACGGGTGTCGAGATGGACCATGTTCTCTTCAGGGTAAAAACCAAGGCCGTTGATTCCCTCCATGGTTTCGGCAAACTTGAAAAGCTCAAAAGCCGGAACCCCTTCGATCGTTATATTGGCCGCTTTCCCGGAAGCGTGATAACTTTTTTTCTCCCGTTTTTGTTTTTCAAGATAGGCTTCACAATAATAGCCGGAGACGACCTGCGGCCGTTTCTTGAAATGAATGGCGATCGCTTCGAGGATGCCGACCAGGCCGAGGTGGATGCGGTAGGCCCCGCGGCATTCCGGGCAATGGCAGGCAAAATCCTTGTGGTTGAAATTTTCGCTAAGGTTCCCCATTTACGCTAATACTAACATAAAATTAATTGACGGGGAAGGGTGTTACTCTTCGGTGAAAGCCTGGCCGTAGATCGCTTTACCGCCGCCGGTGTAGTCTTCCCAGATAACTAAAAAATAATCGTCAAAGCCGACGACCTTAGGGGCGCGGGCGCCGTCGCTGGTCTTTATCCGCAAACCATTGATCGGCCAAAGCGGCTGACCGTCGCCGCCGATCTTTTGCATGAAAATTTCGTATTGGCGTCCGTCCCGGTAATCTTCCCAGATTAAAATCGCCGTGTCCCTATTGAGGGCCAGAACCTGCGGCGCGTATTGAGTTAAAGGGGTCATGACGATGGGTGTTCCTTCTTCTCCCCAAAGGAGACTTCCCTGATTGGAGAGGGCGTTGGCAAAAAGGTCCCAATTACCGAAGCGATAATCCTGCCAGACCAGCAGAGTTCCTTCGTTGATCGCGGACAGAAGCGGAGTTTGCTGTGAGCGGGCCTGTTGGCAAACCGGAATTCCGTCATTTAGCCAGAGAGGGAGCCCTAACTTGTTTAGCCGTTGCGCATAGATGTCATAACTGCCGCCGGCTTTGTCGGTCCAGGCGACGACCGTCCCTCCCGCGCCGTCGCTGATCGCCTTGGGCGAGCGTTGAATGTCGGGGGCGCTGCAGACGGGGGCGCCGTTTTCTTTCCACAGTCGATCCCCGCTTCCCGCCAACCGTTGCGCGTAAATATCTAAGTTTCTGTCTCCCCGCCTAGCGTCGGCCCAGGTCACTATTATTCCGGAAATTCCGTCCGCCACGGCTGACGGCTCGAGCTGGTCGCCGTTTTCCACGCAAACTGCGGTTCCATTCTTGTCCCAGAGGATCTCACCGTTGGCGGAGACCCGTTGAGCGTAGACATCTTTTAGATTGAGAGGGTCGCGTTCATCTTCCCAGACGTAAAAAGCGCCCCCCTCTTTATCGGCGACGACGAGCGGGCTCTTTTGTTGAGAGTCAAGCTTGGTCAGGCTAATTCCGGTCCCCCAGAGCGGGCGGCCGTTCCCGGTCAGCCGCTGTGCGTAAATGCGGGTAAAATTAGGATTGCGGTTGTCTTCCCAGACGATCAGGGCCCCGCCTTGGCTGTCGGATACCAGCTGCGGATTGGTTTGTTCGGAAAGGATTTTGGCGACCGGGACCCCTTCTCTTCCCCAGGCGAGCTGGCCGGTTTTAGTGATCTTTTGCGCGTAGATGTTGAGACGGCCGTTGCGGCCGTCTTCCCAAACGACGATTGCTTCGCCTTGGCCGTTATTGATCGCGGCGGCGTTTTGGTGCGCGACCAGGCCCGGGACATTGCAGACGATCAAGCCGCCAAGGCCCCAAAGCGGCAGGCCGTCGGTGGAAAGCGATTGGGCGTAAAGGTCAAAGTTCCCTTTTTGCCGGTCCTGATAGGCGACGATGATTTGATTGCTGGCCGCGACCGCGACCGCCGCCTTTCCCTGGTCCCCCCGACTGTCGGAGAGTTTTAACCCCTCGCCCCCCCAAAGCGGTCGTCCGGCGCTGTTGATCTTTTGTCCGAAGAGGCGAGGATTTCCTTTGCGGGTATCTTCCCAGATCACCACCCAGTCAAGGGTTGAAAGAAAGACGATTTGCGGATTTTCCTGGCGGACCGGGCCGGGGGAAATCGCGATCCCGTTCTCCCTCCAAAGCGGGCGCCCATCGGCGCCGATCCTTTGACTGTAAATATTGCTCTCTTCCCCGCGATTGTCGGTCCAAACTATGATCGTTCCGCCCGCCGGATCAAAGGCGAGCTTAGGGTTTTCCTGGAGGGATTGGTTGTTGGTTACCCTAACCCCGTCTTTTTCCCAGAGGGAGAGCCCGTTGAGATCGAATTTTTGGACGTAAAGGTCCTTATTGTTATTGCGCAGGTCGTTCCAGGCGACGATAAATTTGTTTTTGCTGGCGATGATAGCCGGATTTTCCTGGTTGTTGGGAGCGGCGCAAAGAGCAATTCCCCCCTTTTCCCAGAGGTTTTGGCCCTCTGCCGAAAGGTGCTGACCGTAAATATCGGTGCCGTTATTGCCGCTCCGTCCATCCGTCCAAACAACGAAAAAACCTCCGGTGGAATCGGAGACGATCTGCGGGTACCATTGGGTTCCCGGCGCTTCGCAAACCGGGAGGCCGTTATCGGTCCATTGAACGAGGCCAGAGCGATTAATTTTTTGGGCGAAAACATCCTCGCCGGAACCGTTCCGGTAGTCATGCCAGACGGCCACGAGGTTGCCTTCCGGATCGGTTGCGATCTCCGGCGCAAATTGGCCGAAAGGGGCGGCGCAAAGAGGGCGGCCATCTTTTCCCCAGAGAGGGGAGCCGCCGGCGCCAAGATGTTGAGCGTAAATATCGGCGTTGTCGCTCCGGTAATCTTGCCAGACAATGAAAATTCCACCGTTGAAGTCGTCAGCCAGTCGGGCGGAAGTCTGGCTTCTGTTCCCACTACTGACCCGGACCCCGCCGTTAACCCAGAGAGGAGTTCCCGAGCGGTCATATTTTTGCGCGAAAAGACGAATGCAGCCTTCGCGGCCGTCCTCCCAAACGATGAAGGTCCCCCCGTCGCCGGCATTGAAAATGACCGGGTTTTGTTGCGGTGTATTGCCGAGAGAGTTGTTGATCTGCACGCCGTTCCCTTCCCAGAGGGCTTGGGGCATTGAGGCGGGGTTGTTGTTTTTCTTGACCGAAGGCCCGGAAAGAACGATCGTGGACAGACCGGCCCAAAAAACGATTAAAACGAGCGCTGCTCGTTTCATGCCGCGATTTGCGCGAGTTTCATGGAGATCACCTTTGAGGCGCCCGGCTCCTGCATGGTGACCCCATAAATACTATCGGCAACGGCCATAGTGCGCTTGTTGTGAGTGATGACCAAAATCTGGGTGTTATCGGAAAAATCCTTAAGAATATTAGTGTACCGACCAATGTTGGCCTCATCGAGGGCGGCATCGACTTCGTCGAGAAAACAGAACGGAGAAGGCCTGATCTTTAAAAGCGAAAAAAGGATCGCGACCGCGCAGAGCGATCGTTCACCGCCGGAAAGAAGGGGAAGCGGGAGCCAGCGCCGGCCGTTCGGCCGGACCGAAATCTCGATCTCCGCTTCCAGCGGCGGGAGTCCCGGGGCCAGGGAGATCTTGGCTTCGCCGCCGTTGAAAAGTTTGCCGAAAACTTCCGAGAAAACCACCGAAAGCTGGTCCATGGTCTGCAAAAATGTCGTTTCCGCCTGAGCGTCAAGTTCGACGATCAGGCGGCGCAGGTTCTCTCGGGCGGAATTTAAATCGGTCAGTTGGGCCTCAATAAAAGTCAGCCGTTCTTTGCTTCGGTCGAACTCTTCAATCGCCAGCAGGTTGACCGGCTCGAGCTGGCGCAATCTGGCCTTGCCTTCTTCGATCTCGGACTTGGCTTTGCCGACGTTGGCGATGACCGCTTCGCATTGTTCCAGTTCTTGCAGGGAGAGGTTGTATTCAGCGATCATTTTCTCGCCGATCGCCGTCATTTCGCCGTCGATCTTGGCCAGGGCGATCTCCAGCGCGGTAATGACGTTGGCCGCTTCCCGTTCCTGCTGTTCTTCACGGCGGCTCTTTTCTTCGAGCTGGGAGATTTTCTGGTTGACTTCTTCCCGCTCCAGCCGCAGCTTGGCGATCGCTTCGGCCAAAGTGTTTTTCGTTTCGTTGTTCGGCGTGGAAAGGGCCTGAAGCTCAAGCCGATGGCCGGCGACCGAGGCGCGCAACCGGCCAAGCTCGGTTTCGGCTTTAGTTTTTTCTTCGTTTAACAGCTCAAGCTTGAGATTGCGGGTCGCCTCCTCTTCGCTGGCGGCCAAAGTCAAGTTTTCTTTTTTGCCGAAGTAGAGCATGATCGAAGAGAGGAGCGAAACCATGGCCCTTGCCTGTTCGACGATCCGGTGAAGCGATTCATCAACGTGCACTTCGGCCGGGTCGGATTCGGCCGGCGCGGCCAGCGAGTTGATCTTGTCGGCGAGGTCGGCGAGCTTTCCTTCGATCGACCGGAGGAGGTCTTCTTCTCTTTGCAGGTCTTTTTCTTTGAAACGGCGGTTGAGTTCGGCGTCGCGCAGGCGGTCTTTTTCGCTGTCGAGCCGGCCGGTGAAGTCGTCAAACTGCGCTTCGATCTCGCGCAACCGTTTTTTTAATTCGGTCGCTTCGCTGATGTCTTTTTCTTCGGCGGCCGTTTTTTCCTGCGAAGTTTGGCGGGCTTGGGCGAGGGCGGCCTCGAGCTTCAGTTTCTTTTCCAGGATATTTCCCAGGAGTTTTTTGCTCAAACCGATCTCCAGTTCTTTGACCTTGGTTTGGATCTCGAGATATTCTTTGGCGCGGCGGGCTTGTTCTTCCAGGGTGATCAGGTGTTCGCCGACCTCGATCTTAAGGTCGTTGATGCGGAGCAGGTTCTGTTCGGCCGCGATCAGCTTCTTTTCCGCCGCGACTTTTCTGGTCTTGTATTTGTTGATGCCGGCTGCTTCCTCAAAAACTATCCGGCGTTCTTCCCCTTTGCTGGAGAGGACGGCGTCAACCTGTCCCTGGGTGATGATGGCGTAGGTCCCTTCGCCTAGTCCCGTGTCGAGGAGCAGGTCGCGGATATCTTTGAGCCGGCACTGATTTTTGTTGATGAAAAATTCGCTTTCCCCTTCACGGAAGGTGCGGCGTTTGATCGCGACTTCAGTGAAGGGAACCGGGAGTTTGCCGGCGGAATTATCAAAAGTGATGGTAACTTCGGCCATGGAGAGCGGTTTGCGCTGCGCCGTCCCGGCGAAAATGATGTTGTCGAGCGCGCCGACCCGCAGCAGCCGGGGGTTGTCTTCGCCCAGGACCCAGCGGACGGCGTCGAGAACATTGCTTTTGCCGCAGCCGTTCGGTCCGACTATTCCGGTGACCCGGGAGTCAGGGCCGAACTCGATATCGGTTTGATCGGGAAAAGTTTTGAAGCCTCTAAGCGATAACGATTTTAGAAACATGGCGGCCTTACTATAGCAGAAATATTTCGCTTGAGCAACCTGGCCATGAGTGCTACAATTTGCCCGTGGATCTATACAATAATAGACTGCCAAAAAATGTCCGTACGGCTTGCGCCGGCCTGTTGGTTGCCGCTTCTTTCCTGCTTCTTTCCGCTTTTCCCGCTCACGCCAGATTGAACGAGATTGGGATCAACCCCTTCGCGACCGAAGTCGGCGGTCGGCCGCTCGGCATGGCCGGCGCGATTGTGGCGCTGACTGACGATCCGAACGGCGCTCTTTACAATCCGGCAACGCTAGCCTGGGCCAAGGGGATCGCCATCACCAATTTGGACATTGACCGGATCACCATTGCCGGCGCGTATCCGACCGGCCTCGGCTCGTCGCTCGGCTTGGCGGTTGTTAATACCAGCATCGATAATTTTAACTATCAAGGGTCGACCCGCACTTCAAAAAGCAGTTTGGTTGTTATTTCTTACGGCACAAAGCTTTTCTTCTTTCCGGCTTACGGCAAAAATACGATGTTGCAACGGATCGGGGTCGGGCTTAGCTTTAAAACCCTTCTTTCTGAAACCTTTCGCGGTAGCGGGATCACCGACCGGTCGGCCACCGGTTGGAACCTTGATTTGGGCGGCATCTATAAACCCAACGACTGGCTCTCCATCGGCTTGGCGCTGCAAAATATTCTCCCCGAAAATACTTTTGGCGGCGGTTCCATCCTTTGGGACGACGCCGTTTCCGAGCCGATCGCCGCTTATCATAAGTTAGGCGTTTCCGCCCGGGTGCTGGGGGATATCGGTTCGCTTAATTACAGCGATACCAGGCAGCTGGTGTTGGGAGGCGAACTCGATTACTCCAATGCGAATCCCACTTTGCTGCGGGTTGGCGGCGAGTATACATTAAACAAGACTATTTTCCTGCAAGCTGGTTTAATGCAGCAATCTCGTCCGGGAAATGTTTCGTTTACTCCAACCTGGGGGATCGGCTTACGGACAGAAGAATGGGCTTTCACGATTTCCGGCAACCGCGAACCGATCAAAGATGAAGGGCAGATTCTGATATCCGGGATGTATTTCCCGAAAGAATGGATTGTTTTCAAGAAGCTTGATCTCGAGCGACCGTCGGCTTTCCTGGAGAGCGCGATCGAGCAGATCTCGCTGGAAGACAATTACGTTACCTATAACGAATCGATCGAAGTCAACGGGAAGGTTAAGCCGGGGGTTGATGTTTACGTCAATAATTACCTGGCGAGCAAGGGAAAGGACAATTCTTTCCGGGTTTGGGTCCCGCTGAACCTCGGCAAAAATCTGGTCATTGTTGAAGCCCGGAGTGAAGGGGAAAAAGTCGCCTGGACCTATAAGGTTTTGCGCAAAGCCCGGATCTCGGTGGCGGAAGAAGAAGAATTAAAGAAAAAGCTGGAAAAAACCATTTCACTGCAAGAGCAGGAGGCGCTTCGTAAAAAGGAAGCGGAGCTCAAGAAGCGCCGGAGCAAAGTGGAAGAGCTGGTGACGATCGGCGTTATTAATGTTGACGAGAGCAAAGGGGAATTTAGGCTGGAAGCTTCCATTACGAGAGGCGAATTGGCCACTTGGCTGGTGAAATCGGCCGATCTGCCGCTCCCGGAAGTGACCCAAGATGTTTGCGTCGATATCAAGCGGAACAATCCCTTCGCGGCTTATTACAAGGCGGCGATCGACTGGAACCTGATTGCTCTCTATCCGGATGGGACCTTCCGGCCGGAGGCGCCGGTGACCAAGGAAGAATCCGAGCGGCTGTTCAAGGTTTTAGGAGTGCGGAAATGAAGAAGCTAACATTATTACTAATTAGCTTGATCATTTTTGGCCTGCCGGCGGTTGCCGAGGAGAGCGCCATGACCAAGGACGATGCCGTGCTCCTGATCTCCGCGGCCAAAAACCTGCGGAGCCGGCTCAGCGAACTTTTTTCTTTTACCACCGGTTACGATCTTTCTAAGGTTAATCAGGTGAGGTTGACCCCGACTCTTAATTGGGTGAAAGTAACGCCGAAAAAAGCTCCGCCGGACGGCCAAACTGTTTTAGAGATCGTGGCGTCCGTTGATGACCCGAAAGGCTTGTCTAATATTGCCGGGGTCAGGGCCGACCTGACTTCGATCGGGCAGCTGCCGGACGCGCAGTTGGTCGATAATGGAAAGTTCGGCGACGTAGTCGCCGGCGACGGCTTATACGCATTATTAACGACGATAATGCCGGAAACGACCTTGGGCCAGAAGGACATTAATGTTTCAGTGGTTAACCGGAACGGCTGGATGGCCTTGGCGAAAACGACCGTTGACGTTCAGGTGAACCCGCTGATCATTGAGGCCAAAGCGGTCCCGGAAAAGGTTTCGCCGCAAAGCGGGGCTTATGTAACTCTGGTTTTAAAAGTTGATAATCCCGGCCGCCCGGTCGACATCAAGACCATTTTTGCCGATCTTAGGCCGCTTGGCCTTGAAGCGACGACTTTCCGGAACGATGGGCAAGATGGAGATCTGGCTTCCGGCGATGACAGTTGGTCCATCCGGTTCGTTATCCCGAAAAGCGCCCTCCCCGGGAGCTATCTGATCCCGGTTGAGGTGACCAACGTCGTTGGGGGAACAGCGACGGGTAAAATCTCGATTTCCGTTTACTAATGCTATCCACAATAACGATTATCAGCATATTTGCCGAGATCTTCACGGCGGGGATTCTCCTTTCCGGAGGGCTGACCTTTTTTAAGGAAGGGGTCCGCCGGCGCAAAGACCTTTTTCTCGGCTTGGTTTTTCTTGCCTTGTTCGCCTATGTCGCCGCAGTCCTGGCCGTTCAGCTTATGGTCAACCTCAATCAAAGTTTGTCGGACCTGATTGCCGCCCAGAAGATCGTGACCGTCAGTATGCTCGCGGCCTCGTTTTTCGTCTGGCTTTTTATCGTCGAACGATTTAAGCTGAAGGTCGGCCATGTTTTTTCCGCGATCCTGCTGGCGATCATCGGCTTTTTTGTTTATCAGGTTTTTACCTCTTCAACCACGCTGGTTTATCGCGAGGGGGTCATTCAGCCAATCGTTAATTATTCCGCCTGGATTCCGCTCACGCCGATTTTTTCGCTGGCCTGGATCCTGCTGGCGGTTTTTGGTTTTCGGGCCTCTTTTAGCGAGCCGCGCCATAAGCTCCCCCTTTATTCCGGATGTTCGGCTCTCCTATTTTTGGCGGCGGTCTTTTCTTCGTATTCCTACGTCCGGCTGGGCGAAGCCGGGTATCTTTTGGTCTCCTGGCTGATCTTTTTAACCGCTGCGCTGGGCCTGCTTTTAAGCGAGATCATCCCGCCGGCCAGCCCGGAAGCGGAGGCCCCGATCAGGTTTTTACGGACCAGACTGCTTTTTAAGCTGGTTTTGGTTTTTGTCCTCTTGGTGGTGATCCTTTTTGAGGCGACCGCTCTGGCGACCATTAACATTAGTAAGAATTCGCTGACCAAGTTTGTTCAGGCGACTTACTATGAGACGGCTAAAAATGTAATTGCCGAGACGACCAGCGCTCCCCGGCCTCTGCCGGCCGAGGAGCTGCAAAGAATAGTTGAAAAAATAAAGGTTGGGGCCAGAGGGGTGGCCTTTATCGTTGATGACAAGGGTTTTTTGCTGGCGCATCCCGACCGTAACCGGGCCTTTATAAGGGACAACCTTGGACGAAACGGAGCGGTCGCCCGCCTTCTCCTGAAGAAAGAAGGGCGGGGCGAGTTTTACGATGAGCTGGGGAACGCGATGGTTGGGGCGTATTTGTTGATCCCCGGGACGAGCTATGGAGTGGTGATCGAAGAGTCGCGGGATTCGGCTTATGCGGAGCTGCGTCAGCTAGAGGCCAATTCGCTTCTGTTCGTGATAATGGGGATCGTTCTGGCCGCCTTGACCGGGATCTTCTTCGCCCGTTCGATCGAGCAGCCGATTAAAGAGCTGATCAAAGGGACCGAGGCGGTTGCCCACGGCGAGCTCGGCTACCACATACCGGTTTCTTCCAGCGATGAGCTCGGCCGGCTGGCGGAAGCCTTTAATAAAATGACCAAGGATCTCCGGGACAGCCAGGAGCGCTTGATTTTGTCGGAAAAGCTGGCTTCTCTAGGGACGATGGCGGCCGGGATGGCCCACGAAATCAAAAACCCGCTGGTCTCACTTCGGACCTTTACCCAGCTCTTGCAGCAAAAATGGGACGACAAGGAATTTCGCGATAAATTCAGCCAGATTATTCCTCATGAGATTGAGCGGATCAATAAGATCGCCGAAAGCCTGCTGAAGTTCGGCCGGCCGGCTAAGCCGGAACTGACCAAGGTCGAGATTAACGCCCTGGTCGATGAAGTTTTGCTGCTTTTTGAAAGCGAGGCAAAAAAGTATAATGTGATGGTGACCAAAAAATTTGCCGCCCTGCCGCAGATCGCCGGAGATGCGGGACAGCTTTCCCAGGTTTTCGTCAATATCATAAAAAACGGGATCGAAGCGATGCATGAGAAGGGGGGCGAGTTGACGGTCAAGACCGACGTCGGTGAAGTGATCAAGCTCGGGAAGATCCATGGCCGTCAGGGAATCCGCCAAGGCGACGAAGTTGTTTGGGGAGAAGAAGAGAAGATGTCCAAGCCGCTCCCGGTGGTCTTTATTGAAGTGACCGATACCGGCGAGGGGATCTCCGAAGAAAATCTAAAAAGCTTGTTTGATCCGTTCTTTACCACGAAAATAACCGGAACCGGAATGGGCTTGCCGATAACCTTAAGGATCATTGAAGAACATAAGGGTTCGATCAAAGTAAGGAGCCGGGTTGGGAAGGGGACGACCTTTATAATTACTCTGCCGCAGTCTAGCTCTTAACCCGCCGCAAAAGCATCTGCATCCCGTTCTCCAGGATACCGTGCTGAATGGCCTTGTCCAGTTTCTCAAGCGCTTTGCTTTCGGCGATCATATATTCGGCCGGATCGCAGTCCGAAAAGAGGATATTGCCGGAAGTTTTATAGGTAGTTTCGCCGATGGTCAGGACGCAAGTGTTATGCTCTCTGGAATTGCCCAATGTAAAGCCCTCCAAAGATATTATCGGCCCCATAATCATATAACTTGCGTCTTGCCAGCGGTAATTGCTATAATCCAATACCATGTTTGAACGATTTACCGAACGAGCGATCCGAGTAATTATGGCGGCCCAGGAAGAAGCCAAGCGCCTCCGTTCGAATTATGTCGGCGCGGAGCACCTCTTCCTCGGAATGCTGCGTGAGAACGACCAGGCGGTCGTCAAAACCCTGGAATTTTTCCGGGTCGACCAGTTGCAGGTCAAAGACCGGATCGAAGAAGCCTTGCTGGCCAAGGAAGGGGACGCGAACGCCGCCGGTGAACTTCCTTTTAATCCCCAGATCAAAAAAATCATCGCCCTGGCCTGGGATGAAGCCCGGGGCTTGGGGCACAGTTACGTTGGGGTGGAACATCTTTTTTTAGGGATGCTGCGCGAGGGGAGCGGCGTGACCGGGAAAGTTTTTTCCGATTATGCCATTTTGCCGACCGCCGCCAAGGAACGGATCGTTTCCCTGCTCGGTGAGGTCAATCCCCTTCAGAAAAAAACGGTCCGTTCCAGCAAGACGCCGCTGCTCGATTCTTTCGGCCGCGACCTCACGGTTTTGGCCGGGAGCAACAAGCTTGATCCGGTCGTCGGCCGGGCCAAAGAAGTTGAGCGGGTCATTCAGATCCTTTCCCGCCGCCGCAAAAACAACCCGGTGCTGATCGGGGAAGCCGGGGTCGGGAAGACCGCGATCGTGGAAGGACTGGCCCAGAAGATTACCCAAGGGAATATTCCCGGGACGCTGTCGGGTAAACGGTTGGTCGCCCTTGATCTGGGACTCTTGATCGCCGGGACCCGTTATCGCGGCGAATTTGAAGAGCGCTTAAAGAAAGTAATCGACGAAGTCATTAAAAGCGAGAATATTATCCTCTTTATCGATGAACTTCATACCCTGATCGGGGCCGGCGCGGCCGAAGGGGCGATGGATGCCGCCAATATTTTAAAGCCGGCTCTTGCCCGGGGCGAAGTTCAATGCATCGGGGCGACGACGATTGATGAATACCGCAAACGGATCGAATCCGACCCCGCGCTGGAACGCCGTTTTCAATCGGTTATGGTTGATGAACCGACCGTCGAAGAAACCCTGGAAATACTAAAAGGGTTACGCAGCCGTTATGAAGAATTTCACCGGGTCAAGATCACCGACGACGCCTTAGTCGCCGCCGGCCGTCTTTCGGCCCGTTATATTTCCGACCGGTTCCTGCCGGATAAGGCGATCGACCTGGTCGACGAAGCCGCTTCCCGGACCATGCTGCAGAGCACGGCGATTTCGCCGGAGCTTCTTTCCATCTATAAGGAATTGGAAGGGGTCCGCAAAGACAAGGACAAGGCAATCACCGCCCAGGAATACGAAAAAGCGGCTCACCTGCGCGATCTGGAGAATGATCTGAAGGTCCAGTACGAAGCGGCCTCACAGCGCGGATCGAAGGGTTCTCCGGACAACCTGCCGAAGGTGACCGCGGAAGTGATCGCCCAGATCGTGGCCAGCTGGACTGGCGTGCCGGTTACCCAGCTAACGCAGGAAGAGACCGAACGGCTTTTTAAAATGGAAGAAACGCTTAAGAGCCGCGTGGTTGGCCAGGACGAAGCGATCCTTGTGATCGCCAAATCGATCCGCCGTGCCAGGGCCGGGCTCAAAGATCCAAAGCGGCCGATTGGCTCCTTTATTTTTCTTGGACCATCAGGGGTCGGCAAGACCGAGCTGGCTAAACGGCTGGCCGAGTTTCTTTTTGGCGACGTTGAGGCTTTGATCCGGATCGATATGTCCGAGTACCTTGAGTCGCACACCACCTCCCGCCTGGTCGGTTCCCCTCCTGGTTATGTTGGTTTCGGTGAAGGAGGGCAGTTAACCGAACCGGTCCGGCGTCGGCCGCACTCGGTGGTTTTGTTCGATGAAATAGAAAAAGCCCATCCGGATGTCATGAACCTATTGTTGCAGGTCTTGGACGAAGGGCATGTGACCGATGCTCAAGGCCACCAGATCGATTTCAAAAACACGGTCATTATCATGACCAGCAACGTTGGAGCGGAACTGATCCAGAAAGAAAGCTCGATTGGTTTTGTGACCAGAGTTGACGCGGGGGCCAGTTACGGCAAAATGCGCGAGATCGTGCTGGAAGAGCTCAAGAAACGTTTTAAGCCGGAATTCCTGAACCGGGTTGACGAGAAGATCGTTTTCCACCCGCTTTCCAAAGAAGACTTACTGCAGATCATCGATATCCTGATCAGTGATATCAATGAGCGATTGACGGAAAAAGGGCTTTCGCTTGAACTGTCCAAGAAGGCCAAAGCTTTCTTGGTCGATCAAGGGTATGACCCGAAGCTGGGAGCCAGGCCGCTCCGCCGCTCGATCGAAGAACATATTGAAGATAAACTTTCCGAAGAAGTCCTGAAAGGGAAGTTTACTTACGGGACCAAAATTAAGACCGACCTGAAAGGCAGCCAGCTGACCTTCACTGGTAAGTCGACTCTCAAAAGCAGGACGCGTAAACTCCAGGACGCTTAGGTCATGCCAAAGCTGGAAATCCTCTACGTTTGCCAAGCCTGCGGCCAGGGCTTTCCCCGTTGGCAGGGGCAATGCCCAAGCTGCAACGAATGGAATACCCTTACGGAAGAAGTCCCCACTTCGCAACCCCCCAATAAACCGAACGTCACCAAGGCAGGCGAGCCGATTTCGATCACCGCCGTAGATTATAAAGTGGAAGACCGGGTCCCGACCGGCTTAGCGGAACTGGACCGAGTTTTGGGCGGTGGAGTTGTTCCCGGTTCGGCCACCCTAATTTCGGGGGAGCCGGGGATTGGCAAATCGACGCTGATGCTTCAGGTCGCCGAAGCGTTAAGCAAAAAAGAAGCGGTCTTATATGTCAGTGGCGAAGAGTCGCCGCGTCAGATCCGGATGCGAGCGGAAAGGCTGGGGACCATTTCCAAGCGCCTTATTCTGCTGCCGGAGACCGGCTTGTTCAATATTGAAAAAAGGATCGAACAGGTTAAGCCGGCTTACGTCATTGTTGATTCAATCCAAACTCTTTATCGTGAGGATGTTTCCGCTGCTCCGGGCTCGGTTGCTCAGGTTAGGGAGTGTGCCGCCTATCTGGTCGGGATCGCTAAATCGACCGGCATTCCGATAATTATTGTCGGGCACGTAACCAAAGATGGATCGATCGCCGGGCCAAGGGTGCTGGAACATGTGGTGGACACCGTCCTCTACTTTGAGGGGGAAAAACACAAACAGTACCGCCTGCTCCGGGCGATTAAAAACCGCTTCGGTTCGACTAACGAGATTGGCATCTTCGAGATGAAAGAAAAAGGGCTGGTCGAGGTCGACAATCCTTCGGAGGTCTTTTTGCAGGAGCGGCCAAAAGATGCCCCCGGGTCAGTCGTGACGGCGGCGATCGAAGGGAGCCGGCCGCTGCTGGTCGAGATCCAGGCGCTGGTCGCGCCGACTAAAATGGCCTACCCAATCCGAAAGGTGACCGGGGTCGATCAGAATCGAGTCTCTATTATTTTGGCGGTCTTGGAGCGCCAATTGGGCCTGAAGCTCTCCTCGGCCGATGTTTATGTTAACGCCGCCGGCGGTGTGAGGGTTTTGGAGCCGGCCGTCGATCTGCCGATTGCCCTGGCGATCGTTTCCTGTTATAAATCGATGCCGATCGATTACAAAACGATCGCGATGGGTGAGATTGGCCTGACCGGTGAGATCCGCTCGATCAGCCATCTGGAAAAGCGGTTGAAAGAAGCAGAAAAGCTTGGCTTTACGACGGCCGTTATTCCCAAGGGAAATAAGGTCGCGGCGAAAATCAAGCTCGAGGAATGGTCTTCGGTTAAAGAGGCGCTGGCAGCATATTTGCGATAGACCGGCGGACTTCACCTAATTTAGCTTCGTATTCCGAATCATCGGCGATCATAATCGGTTTGCCGATACTCAACCGGACCTTAGCCGGCCGGATTAGTTTTGTCCCTTTGGGCATGATGTCATAACTGCCGGCGATCGCCACCGGCAGGACCGGAACCTTGGCCTTCAACGCGGCCAACAGGCTCCCCCGCTTAAATTCTCCCAGCGACCCGTCCCCGCTTCTGGTCCCTTCCGGGAAGATCAGGATTTTATCGCCCTGGTTTAATAGGTCGACCATTTTATCGACTAGTTTGTAGGCGCTCAAGATCATCGCCCGGTCGACCGGGAAATAACCGGTCATTCGCAGATACCAGCCGAAGATCGGGATCTTAAAAAGCTCTTTCTTGATGGCAAAAAGGAAGTTTACCGGGAGCCCGCCCAGGACGATCGGAATGTCGGCCGCTCCCTGGTGGTTGGCGGCGATCATAAAAGCTCCGGCGGGAATATTTTCCTGGCCGACCACTTTGAAACTGGAGCCGGAGAGTAAAATGATCATTTTTGACCAGACGCGGGCGGCGACTTGAAACGGCTCTCTTTTATCTTTAACGAAAGGGAGAAAACATAGGGCTAGGCTCGACCCCAGAAAAAAGGTGCCGATGGTGATCGTATAAAGCAGTAAATTATGTAAAAAGCGGAGAATGATCATCTTTTTAAGTATAACAAAATGACGGGTTCGGATCAATCAATCCGGCCCCCGCTTTGGCCAGCGCGTCGTCTCTCATCGAAAAAAAGTCTTGCGGACGAGCGTGGCCGGCCATGACTTCATAGACTCCGATTCTTCCTCGATACCCTTCCGGGGTAAGCCGGCGCGCCAGGCGTTGCGCGACCACCCCAATGATTGTCGAGCCCACCAAATAAGGCTCGATCCCCATCTCAATCAAGCGGGTGCCGGCGGACGGCGCGTCGGTCGTGTGCAAAGTGGCAAAGACTAAATGTCCGGTCAAGGCGGCTTGCACGGCGATCCGGGCGGTTTCCAAATCGCGGATCTCGCCGATCATAATAATATCCGGGTCTTGCCGCAGGATGCTCCGCAAGCCTCTGGCAAAAGTTAAGCCGGCCTTATTGTTGACCTGGATTTGGTTGACCCCGGGAAGCTGGTACTCGACCGGGTCTTCAATTGTAATGATGTTGACTTCCTTGGAATTGAGGGTGGAAAGCGTGGCGTAGAGGGTGGTTGTTTTGCCGGAACCGGTCGGGCCGGTTATCAAGACCAAGCCACTGCGCCGCTCGATTATTTGACGATAGGCGGCGAGCGCCGTTTCGCTCAAGCCAAGCTCCGTTAATTTAAGGGCGGCGTGCCGCCTCTGGAGCAGACGAATGACCGCTTTTTCTCCGTGGATGGTCGGCATGGTCGAAACTCGCAGATCGATTGTCTGTTTGCCTGCCCTAACTTCCCCCCGACCGTCTTGAGGGAGCCTGGTTTCGCCGATATCCAACCCGACCATGACTTTAAGCCGGGAGATGAGCGCGTTTTGTTTGCTTTTATTGATTGGCGGGGCGTCAAGCAGAAGGCCGTCAACCCTATAACGGACCCTGAAGAAATCATCCCGCGGTTCAAGGTGGATATCGGAAGCCAGAAGTTCGGCTCCCTTGGCGATAATTTCATCCAAAAGTTCGGGCGTTTTGGCATGCTCCATGGTGACAAAGAAAGCAATTTTATTGCCAAAACAAGTTAGGTGAAATTACGGAGGGGGATCGGCGAGAGATGGGTAGATGCAAACTCATAGGATTGATGAAATTGGCGAGATCGTTGTTTATCGGCCGAAACGGTCGACCAAGAGATGTTTTTACTTTGACGATGAACTATGCTGTGCGCCGCAGATCAAATTCCGGCTTTGTGCTAATTGTTCGCGGCTGGACCCTCGCTTGGTCGTTGTTAGCATGTTCAATAAAATCAAAGAGATGGCGGAGAAATTTTTAAGTTTTTCCGGATTAAGAGCCGATTAACGCTTGAGGGCCCCTTGGGCCGCTTGCCACATGACATCAATCGGCGGTTCTTCGCCGGTAAAGATCGTAAACGCGAGGGCCCCCTGCCGGATCAGCATTCCTAACCCGGAACAAGTTTTGCAGCCCCGAACTTTTGCCTCTTTGATCAGTCTTGTTTCCGCCGGATTATAGACCAAATCGTAAACCAGGGTCTTTTTGTTTAATTCGGCCGCGGCCGGCAAGGGAGAAAACTCAATTTTTGGCGACATGCCGACTGGGGTCGTGTTGACCAGCAGGTCGGTCGAAGCGATTGCTTTATTAAGCTCCTGGCTATCAAGAGGAGCGTGGCGGCAATTGATCTTAGAAAAGGAACTGGTTTGTTCGGCCAATAGTTTTGCCTTTTCTTCATCAAGATCGGCAATTACCAGGGACTTAACACCGGTTTCCGCCAGCATGATCGAGACCGCCCGACTGGCCCCTCCGGCGCCCAGAATGACAACCTCTTTCCCTTTGGGTTCGAACCCGGCGTCTTCCCGAAGTGAATCCAGAAAGCCGGGGCCGTCGGTGTTGTAGCCGATCAGGGTTCCTTCCTGGTTTTGGACGGTGTTGACCGCCCCGATCACTTCCGCCAGCTTGGTGATCTCATCGAGCTGCGGGATGATCGTTTCCTTGTGCGGAACTGTAACATTAAAGCCGGCGATATGAAGAGCGCGAAAGCCGCCGACCGCTTGGGCCAAATCGTGCTGATCGACCTCAAACGGGACATACTCATAGTCGATGCCGAGCTCTTTGAAAGCGGCGTTGTGCATTGCCGGCGAAACGCTGTGGCCTAAAGGATAGCCGACCAAGCCGATTAGTTTTTTCATGCTCGAAATAGTATAACATGCTCGCCAAGCCAAGGCGAGGACGCTTGTTAAAGAATGGAAGGTACGTTATAATTGACTTATAAAGGGGGGCTATTTATGCCAAAAATTCATATCTTGGACGTAACCAATCGCGATGGCGTGCAAACCGCCAGGATTGGCATGGCGAAACTGGAAAAAACCATTCTGAACATGCTTTTGAACGAAATGGGAGTTTATCAATCGGAATTCGGCTTCCCTTTCACCAAGCATGAAACGAATTATCTCAATGCCAACCTGGAATTAGCGGAAATGGGGGCCCTGGCCCCGATGAAGCTTGAGGGTTGGGCCCGCGCGATAAAAAAGGATGTCGACCTTTCCTTCAAATTTGTCCCGAAACTCAAGCATCTCAACCTTTCCATGTCGACCTCCGCGGTTATGTTGACCGGCAAATTCCAGGGAAAAATGGACGAGAAATCGATTATTGCCAGTATGGGGGAAGCGGTTGAGGCTGCTTACGCCTATGGCGCGGAAACGGTCGGCGTAAACGCGGAGGATGCCTCCCGGACCGATCTCGAATTTCTGATCAAGTTCGGTAAGGCGGCCAAGGAGCGGGGGGCCAAACGTCTTCGCTATTGCGACACCCTCGGCGCCGATGACCCGCAGACCATTTACGAACGGATCAAGGCAATTGCCCAAGAGATCAAGCTGCCGATAGAGCTTCATTGCCATAACGATATCGGCATGGCGGTCGCTTGCTCGGTCATGGGGGCAAAAGGAGCGATCGATGGCGGGCAGGACGCCTACATCAACACCACGGTCAACGGAGTGGGGGAGCGGGCTGGAAACGCCGACATGCTTTCGGTCCTGCTGGCCCTTAAGTACGGCAGCGGGTTGAAAGATAAGGGGCTTTTCCCGGAAGGGATCAAGCTCGACAAAGCCTGGCATATTGCCAAATATGCTTCTTACGCTTTCAAAATTCCAATTCCGGTCAATCAGGTGGGGGTTGGGGCCAATGCTTTTGCTCACGAATCGGGGATCCACGCCGACGGCGCTCTCAAAGATCGCCGCAATTATGAGCTTTACGATTATGAAGAGCTGGGACGGGGCGAAGCCGAATTGGTTGAGACCGGCCGCCAGATCACGGTTGGGGAATACAGCGGCATCAAAGGTTTTTACAATGTTTTCGGCAAATTGGAGATCGAATTCAAAGATGACAAGGAGGCCGAAAGGATCCTCGAGCTGGCCCGCTATGCCAACGTCCATACCCAGAAACCGCTGACCAAGGATGAATTGATGTTCGTCGCCAAGTATCCGGACCAGGCCCGCAAAATTATGACGGTTACCCCGGCGTAAGGAGAAAGACATGCCGAAAGTAGGAATAATTCTGGGAAGCAAATCGGACCTGCCGGTCCTGGAAAAGACGGAGAAACAACTGAAGGAATTCGGCATTGAATACGACGTTACCGTCGCTTCGGCCCACCGCGCCCCCAAAGCGGTTGAAGAGTACGCCGTAGCGGCGGAAAGCAAATATGACCTGATCATTGCCGCCGCCGGCATGGCCGCCGCGCTCCCCGGGATCGTCGCGGCCGGCACGGTCTTGCCGGTGATCGGGGTCCCGCTTCATTCGCCAAGTTTATCCGGGCATGACGCCCTCTTTGCCATCGTCCAAATGCCGTCCGGTGTGCCGGTCGCGACGGTCGCGATCGACGGGGCGCGCAACGCGGCGATCCTGGCCGCGCAGATCCTGGCCTTGAAATATCCGGAACTTAAAGAGAAGTTGAAAGCATTAAAGTCAGAGCTCGCGAAGGGGTAGTATGGCCGACCTGATAATCGGGCTGCTTGTCGTTGGTTTTGTTTTTTTGGGCGTGCGTGACGGATTTGCCAGATCCCTTGGCGGCGTCATAACCTTTTTTCTGGCTCTTTTTGCCTCTGCCGCGGTCATCGAGTTTTTTTCCGCCTACTCGCCAGTTTACAAAGATTACCTGAACATTGCGACCGTCATGACTTTTATTTTTGTCTGGCTGGTTACGCTGGTTATTTTGGAACTGCTTCTCGGCCTCTTGCTTAAAAGGATCATTACAGTCACGGTCCTGGGACCGGTCGACCGGGTTTTGGGCGGGATCGTCGGCGGCGGACGGGGCTTATTGGTTTTGGGATTGGCGCTGCAACTGGCCTTAGCGCTGGCTATTCCAGCCGCTTTTAAAACCGCGATCAATGAAGCGTTCCTGGCCAAGCTTTCCATTTCCGCCTATCAATGGGCGTTTCCCTTGGCCAAAAAGACCGTCCCGCAGATCAATCAAACGATGCGGGAAAATATTATCAACAAGATCCACGTTGAAATCGGCGATCTTTCGCAAGATAATCCTGACGAGTTGAAAAAAAAGCTGGTGGAAGTGGAAAAGGCCAAGGCTCGATTAGAAAAAGAACTGCTTAAGTTTACCCCAGAGAGCGAAACAGCTCCTAAAAAAGGAGAACTCAATGAAATACTTCGTAATTATCGGTGACGGAATGTCCGACCTGCCGCTTAAGGAACTGAACGGAAAGACCCCCCTGGAAGCGGCCAAGACCCCTAATCTTGATTATATCGCCCAATACGGTATCTGCGGCTGGACCAAAAATATTCCGACCGGCATGACTCCCGGCTCCGACGTCGCGGCAATGAGCATTTTCGGTTACGATCCCAAAAAGGGCTATACCGGACGGGGTCCCTTGGAAGCGGCCAGTCTGGGAATCAAATTGGGCGAGAATGACGTTGCTTTTCGCTGTAATTTAGTTACCCTTAAAGACGGCTTAATGAAAGATTTTACCGCCGGCCATATTTCAACCGAAGAGGCCAAGCGGGTCTTTAAAGAGTTGGGCAAAAAGATCGGTTCCAAAAAGGTCGAGTTTATTCCGGGGTTGAGTTACCGGAACCTCCTGGTTTTTCGCGGCCTAAGCCGCGGCGAAGTTCAGCGATTGACCGGCACCAAGACCACTCCGCCGCATGATATTACCGGTAAAAAGATCGCCGGGCATCTGCCCAAGGGACGCGGGGAAGAGTTCCTGCTACCGCTGATCAATGAGAGCGAACTTATTCTCAAACAAATGAAATCAAAGGCGACGATTATTTGGCCGTGGGGGCAGGGGGCTTCGCCGCATATCCAATCCTTTCCCAGCAAATACGGCAAGAGCGCGGCGGTAATTACCGCGGTCCATCTGTTAAAAGGTCTTGGTCAGATCGTCGGGATGGAGATCGTGACCGTTCCCGGCGCGACCGGCTATCTCGACACCAACTACGCGGGAAAAGCCAAGTCCGCCCTGAATGCCATCAAGCGTCGGGACGTGGTCTTTATCCATGTCGAAGCGCCGGACGAAGCGGGACATGAGGGGGATGTGAAGCATAAGATCCAGGCGATCGAAGATTTTGACAAATTGGTCGTCGGGCCGATCTTGAAGAAGATCCGTGACAAGGAAATCAACGCCAAGGTCATGGTCCTGCCCGACCATCCGACCCCGATCAAGCTGATGACCCATACTGCGGACCCTGTTCCCTTCGCGATCTTTTCGTCGTACAATAAATTGTGTTCGGACAAGGTCAAAGGTTACAGCGAACGGCAGATCAAAAAATCAAAGTTGAAGATCAAGCACGGCTACGAACTGCTGACTTATCTTTTTCGATAGGAGAGGTATGAGAATCGCAATTATCGGTCTCGGTTTGATCGGCGGCTCCTTGGGACTGGCCCTCAAAAAAAAGGGAGAGGTCGTGATCGTCGGGATTCCCCGACAGGAAACAACCATCCAAAAGGGATTGGCGCTGGGGGCGATCGACGAAGGGACGACCGACCATGTTAAGGGGGTCAAAGAAGCCGACTTGGTCTTTATTTGCACGCCGCTCAACCTCATTATTCCGGTTTTGACCGAGATCGCGCCGCATTTGAAGAAAGGGGCGATCGTCAGCGACGTCGGCAGTTCGAAATACGAGATCGTCTCCCAGGCGGAAAAATTAATGCCCAAGGGAGCGTATTATGTCGGCGGCCACCCGATGGCCGGCAAAGAGACCTTTAAACTTGAAGCGGCCGAAGCCGATTTGTTTGAAGGTCGGAGCTGGATTCTTACCAAAACTTCCAAGACCAGCCAGCGGGCGCTGGAAAAAGTGGCCGAACAGGTCCAAAAAACCGGCGCCAAGACAATTGAGATGGAGCCAAAGGTCCACGACCTGGTTGTGGCGGCGGTCAGTCATTTGCCGCTGGCGCTCGCGGCTTCATTGGTCAACGTGATCGGCGCCGAAGAGCAAAAAGAGCTGATGAGCAAATGCGCCGCGTCCGGTTTTCGCGATGCCACGCGCGTCGCTTCGGGCGACCCGATCCTGGGGGTCGATATGTTCACGACCAATAAAAAAGCGGTCCTGAAGATGATCGGTTCTTTCAAGCGGGCGCTCGCCAGCCTGGAAGGGTTGATCAAAGAGGGGAACGGCGAAAAAATCCGCGAGGAATTGGCCAGAGCGAAACAATTTCGGGACCGACTCTTCAGCCCTTAAGGGAGGGCATGAAGACGCGTCACGAAAAAAACGCCGATGATGTCCGGTAGGGCCGCCGCTCCCGTCGCGATCTTTCGGTAAAAATCATCGGCCGAAACCCAGTTGATCTTATAAGTGTCTTCAAGAAAGTCGGACGCCTCTTCAAACCAAGGGTCCTCAACGGAAAAGGCGTCGAGTTGGGTGTGAATATCAAGGTAAGAGAAAAGATCGACCCCGCGAGCGGCCGCCGCTCTAATCCCCCGCGCTAGCATCTTTTTCCCCAGACTTATCTGGTCGGCTGTCGACCAGCCGAGAGCCGTTTTTTTCAATTGCTCAAGGAGCGAGGGCTCCCGGACGAACGAATAGACGTCATGTCCCAATGTTTTTTGCGCCAGCGTCAGCGCGACCTTTTGTCCGGTGAACCAGCGGAAACTTTCGCCTAACTGGGCATCCCTGAAAGTTTCGCCGTCCCAGAGGCCGCTCGCCAGCCTGAAGGGATAATCAGGGTTGCAGGCGGCCGCCAGTTCGAACCAATTGCTCCGTTGATCGACCCGGGCGCGATGGGCCACTTTAATTTTTCCGAAATGGGACATGGTCTGAATTTCTACTTCCCTGATGGCAGGGAGTTTTTGCAGAAGATGACGCCGGCTTTCCCGGTCCGCAATTTGAACGAGCTCTAGAGTTTCTTCGGACAAGAGAGGAGAAACGAGCGGGGTTGTTGCCGAAAGAGGAACTTTTCCGGCGGCCATTCCCAGGCGATTGGTCGTTTCCATTTCCCGTGAAAAAATCCTGACCCGTAGTGGGGCGGCAAACTCAAGATGGAGCGCCCGATAACCGTTCGGCTTAGGGTGCTCGATAAAATCACGGCTTCGTTCCGGCAAAAGGGGCCCGCAGACTTTGGCGACGGACAAGAGAGCCCGCGCCTGATAACAGGCGAGAGGATCTTGCGTTATGATATCAAAAAAGAACAGGTCGCGTTCGGTTAAGGATGGGCCCTCCTCCTTGGGACTGGGCGGGAGGTCGTAGCTTTCGGGGAGTTGTTGGCGGCGGCGGAAAAGCCATTTTTCTTCGGCCGATTCCGCCCGCTCCTTGAGCAGCATTTCATAAGGAGTGCGGAGTACGGCCTTCACTTCAGCTTGGAGGCCGTTATTATTGAGGGCCTCGGTTATCAGCCTGGTTACCGACTGGATCGGCTCGGTTTGTATTTGTTTGAACCTGGCGGCGTATTTGGCGTAATCGGGGTGGGCAACGGCCATTGCTTTGTTGGCGACGGCGACGGCCATTTCTCTCGCCCCAACCACGGCCACGGCCAAGGGATAGACAACTTCATCGACGAATCGAAAGTGATAGAATTTGCTTTCCGGGCTCAACCTGTCGCAGGTATTAAAGTAGTCGTCGAGGTCGGCCATTTTGATATATAAAGCCTCCAAATAGTCCATAGTTGAACTAATGAACCTTGGTTCGTAGCGCCCGGCCTGCTGGAATTTGGTTTCTTGCTTGCTCGTCTTCAAATTGGTCAAGACATTAACTATTCCGCTGACCCGCCGGCCAAAAACCCGCTCAATATTTTCAAGGCTTAACGAGGTATCTTCCACTGTATCGTGCAGCCAAACGGCGACATAGGCATCGCCCCCGAGATAAGGGACGTCGGCTTGGGCCAGCCGTTCCTGGATCCGGAGCATATGGTAGACGTACAATTCATGTGCCTTCCGCCTGATCGGGACGCCGGTGTCGTACACGTGGGCCTTGATGGCCAGCGTCGCGGCGGCGAAGAACTTGCCCTTGCTGAAGTTGCTTCGATGCCCGGCCTGACAAGCTTTCTCCTGGAGCAAGGCGGCGGCTTCAGAGGCGCGGGATAAAAAAGCTCTGTTTTTAGCGTAAGCCTCTAAGCCCCAGGTCAGGCGGGCGCCGTCGGACAATGTCTTAAGGTTGCAGTACCTTTGGATTCGACGATCGTGAAAGACCGGTTGACTGTTCATACGGAATTGTTTCGGCGGGAAAGAGCGATGATTTCAGGGAAAATCAGGATTTCTGGGCGACGGCTTTTCTTTCCCGGTCGGAGAGGCGGCGGCCGAAAAGCTTTTCTTCCGAAATCACGACCAGATTGGAGTTGATGGTCTGTGGCGCAAATTGTCCGATCAGGTGGAGGTAGTTGGCTGAAAGGACGACCGAAGCGTAGGTGCCGGAAACCGCTTCACCGAAGCCGGCGCCGAGGTCGCGGAATAAAACGTAGGTCCCTTTGATCTCTTCCTGGCTTAGGACCGTGCGGACTGTTTTTAAGGTTTTCATGGTAATCCCTCCGAATATATATCGGCAAAAATCGGCGGGAATTTCAGAGTGAAATTAAAGGGCAATCAAGCGGAAAGAGATATATGGAGTATAATCATTGAGATGGACGAAAAACTGATCAAAAGCGTCAAAGAGCGGATCGAGCCGCGCTGCCCGTATTTTGGGGTTTGCGGCGGCTGCCAACTGCAGGATATCCCGTATCCTTTGCAGCTGGAGCTCAAACAGCAATACGTTAAAGATTGTCTCACTGCCCAGGGACTTACCGACGTCAAAGTTGAACCGGTCCTGGGAATGGACGAGCCGTGGTTCTATCGCAATAAGATCCAATTCCCGATCCGGTCGCAGAACGGCCGGTTGCAAATGGGGTACTTTAAGCCCCGGTCACACGAAGTGGTTAACATAAAAGAGTGCTACATCCAGGACCCGTTCCTGACCGAAGTCGCGCTGATCGCCCACAAGGTCTTTGAACGGCGCGGCTTGTCCGCTTACGACGAAAAGACTGGCCAGGGGGTCCTCCGCCACTTTATCGGCCGGAGCGCTTTCGCGACCAACGAAATGCTGCTGGGGATCGTCGTCAACGGCCGCGGACTCCCTGCCGGCTACACCGTCGCCGACGAGATCAAGCGGCAGGAACGATTAATGCACCGGCTGGTTGCCCGCCATCAGGATTATCCCCGCTACGAAGAAAAGCGGCGGATCGTCGGGATCGTCCAGAACATCAACAATTTTAAGAATAACGTGATCCTGGGGGATAAGTATAATTCCCTCTTCGGCGGGACCTTTATCATCGACAAGCTGGGGAAATATACGTTTAAGATCCAGCTTCCTTCTTTCTACCAGGTCAATCCGGTCCAGGCGGTCAAGCTATACGACGCGGTGCGAGACTTAGCCGCTCTGACCGGCCGGGAATTGGTAATCGACGCTTTTGCCGGCATCGGGCCGATCGCTTTTTGGCTTTCGACCAAAGCCCGGGAAGTTGTGGGGATCGAAGAGTGCGAGCCGGCGGTCAAAGACGCGCTGGAAAATATCAAGCTTAATAATTTCGTGAAGATCACCATGAAACACGGCAAGGTCGAGCACCTGCTGACCAAAAAAGCCGACGTAGTGGTCCTTGACCCGCCGCGAGGCGGTTGTACCGAAAAAGTCCTGATGGGAGTGGCGCGCTCGGAAGCGAAAAAGATTATCTATGTCTCTTGCAACCCGGAAACCTTAGCGCGAGACCTAAAGTTTCTGGAACAAAGAAGCTATAAAACTACCGTTGTTCAACCAGTTGATATGTTCCCGCACACCAGCCATATTGAATCAGTCGCGGTCTTGGTTAAAACGTAGAAATTAGGAGCGTTTTTTGAGCAGGCCTTTTTTCCGCTTGGTCTCTTTAGCCCGTTTTTGGCGCCGCTTGATCTCTTTTTGTTTTTGTCTTGGCATGAACTCATTATCGCCTATTTTCTTCAGGTCGTCAACACCTCCTCACCCAGTCGGATGCTATAATTTAGTTGATGAAGAAACGAGCGCACGTCATTTATTCCGGGCGGGTCCAGGGAGTCGGCTTCCGCTATACGGCGATTGACCTGGCGGGGAAAGAGCCGGTCACCGGTTGGGTCAAGAATTTACCCGGGGAAAGGGTCGAGCTGGTAGTGGAGGGGGATGAGGCCGCCCTAAATCGCTATACCGGGAGTTTGAGCCAAACCTTTGCCGGACGGATCCAGAAAGAAGCCTTTTACTGGGAGCCGGCGACCGGAGAATTCAGCGGGTTTCAGATCCGTTATTGATAGCGGCCAACGCGGAAGATGGGTCTGCTGCCTCGACCCAGATGACGTTATTAAACCGCCGGAACCAGGTCATTTGCCGGCGGGCAAAGTTACGGGTTCTTTTTTTTAGCTCCTCGATCATTACCGCTTCGGTCGGATAAACCCCGTTTATATAGTCGATCACTTCTTTGTAGCCAAGTCCCTGCAAGGCCGGAAGCTCTTTTTTGTATCCCTTGGCTAACAAGGTTTTGACCTCGGCAAGCAAGTCGCTGGAGATCATTTTGTCTACCCGCTGATTGATCCGCTCGTAAAGGACTTCGCGGGGGAGGGTGAGGCAAAAGAGCGAGTCAAGCCCCGCGACTGAACGTCGCGGTTCCTTAACCCGTAATTTTTGCAGATCCGATATTGGTTTGCCGGTCAATTCGAAAACTTCCAGAGCCCTGATAATCCGCTTTTTATCATTAGCGTGGATCTTGGCGGCGGCGGCCGGATCAATCGTAGAAAGTTGAGCGTAGAGCGTGGAGGTAGGGATTATTTCCAACCTGGCTCGCAATTCTTTGTCCGCCGGGGTGATCGGGAAAGCAAACCCCTCTATCAGCGACCAGAGATAGAGGCCGGTTCCCCCGACAATGATCGGAGTTTTTCCTCTGGTCTTCAACTCTGCCGATTTTCTGGCGCACTCGCCGACGAAGTCGGAGACGGTCCATTCTTCATCGGGATCGCGGATATTAATCAGATGATGAGGAATCCCTTGCCGCTCTTCCATGGTCGGCTTCGCGGTCCCAATGTCCATTCCCCGGTAGACCTGCATCGAGTCGGCGGAGATAATTTCGCCGTTAAGTTGTTTGGCGAGTTCGATCGATAGGCTGGTTTTGCCGACGGCGGTCGGGCCGAAAATAAAGAGGGTTTTCACTAGTCCCGTTGGTTGCGCAGGGCGAGCAAGCGAACTAGATTTAAGACCGCCATGGCGGCGGCGGCGACATAGGTCAAGGCGGCGGCATTGAGGACCGCCCGGGCCATTGGGACTTCGGCCTCGGTAAGATACCCGCCATCGGCCAGGACCTTGATCGCCCGGTTACTGGCGTCGAATTCGACCGGCAACGTCACGACCGCGAAAAAGACCGCGACTGAAAAGAACATGATCCCCAGATCCATTAGCGGTTTATAACTCAAGAAAATCCCCAGGAAAAAGAGGGGGAAGGAGAGGGTCGTCCCCAGGTTGGAGATTGGGAGCATGCCGTTGCGCAGTTTAAGCGGGGAATAGGACTTGGCGTCCTGAACCGCGTGGCCGGCTTCGTGGGCGGCGACCCCTAGCGCGGCGACGGAAGTGCTGGCATAGACTGATTCGGACAGGCGCAAAGTTTTGGCCCGTGGATCGTAATGATCGGTCAGTTCCCCCGGGGTTTCTTCAACTTTAATCGCCCCAAGCCCGTTGCCATCTAAAATCCCGCGAGCGGCGGCCGCGCCGGTCAGCCCTTTTTGCGAAGGAACTTCAGCGTATTTGGCAAAGGTTGATTTGACTTTGAACTGGGCGTACAAAGCCAGGGCCATGGCCGGGAGCAATAAAATAAAGGTCCAATCGAAGTACATGTTTAGATCTTAAAGCCGCCGTGCTTTTTGAAATGTTCCACCAGCCCGCCGTCGGCGAGCAGGGTTTGCATGGTTTTCGGCAGAGGGGCGATCTTGATGTCGGTCCCTTTGGTCTTATTGACGATCTTGCCGCCGTCGAGGTTGATCTCGAGCTCGTCCCCTTCGGCGATCCCGTCAGTGTCGGCTTCGATCGCCAGGATCCCAAGGTTAAAGCAATTGCGGTAAAAAATTCGGGCGAACGACTTGGCGATCACCGCCGAGATGTTGGCATATTTGATCGCCATCGGGGCCTGTTCGCGGGAAGAGCCGCAGCCGAAGTTTCTGCCAGCGACAAGAAAATCTCCCTTTTCCAGCCGGGAGTAAAATTCAGGGTCGAGATCTTCCATGACGTGTTTCGCCAATTCGACCGGGTCCTGGATCTTAAACTTATAGCGCCCCGAAATAACGTAGTCGGTATTGATATCGTTGACGATCTTTTTAGTCGGTAACTTTGCTTTGCCGGTTAAGTTCATAGATATTTCCTCGGATCGGTGATTTGCCCCTCGATCATTGAGGCGGCGACAGTAGCGGGGGAACCAAGATAAATAAAAGCGTTCCGGTTCCCCATCCGGCCCAAAAAGTTTCGGTTGGCGGTCGAGATGACATTTTCCCCGTCGGATGGGACCCCGTTGTGGGTGCCGACGCACGGTCCGCAACCCGGGGTGACGGCAAGGGCGCCGCACTCGAGCAGGGTCTGGTAGGTTCCGTCTTTGATCATCGCCATCAGGATATCTTTGGAGGCGGGGGCGATGATCAGCCGGCAACCGGCTTTAACATTTTTCCCTTTAAGGATCTTGGCGGCGACCTGGAAATCTTCCAGCCGGCCGTTGGTGCAGGTACCGATGAAGCCCTGCTGGACCGGGGTGCCGGCGACTTCGGTCACGCCGCAAACATTGTCGACCGTGTGCGGTTTGGCGATCTGCGGCTCAAGCTTGGCAACGTCGATCTCAACGATCTGCTGGTAGATCGCGTCTTTGTCGGCGGTAATTGGGTTCGGTTTTTTCTTGGAGTGTTGTTTCACCCATTCCATGACTTTGGCGTCAGCCTCCATCAGTCCGGCCTTGGCGCCGCACTCGATCGCCATATTAGAGATGGTGAAGCGGGCGTCGACCGACATGGCGTCGATCGCTTGGCCGCCGATCTCAAGGGCTAGGTAGGTGGCGCCGTCGGCGCCGATCTGGCCGATAAAATGCAGGACCAGATCCTTGGAATAGACCCCTTTCGGGAGCTGGCCGTTGAAGTTAACTTTCATCGTTTCCGGGACCTTGAACCAGAGTTTGCCCGAGATCATCCCGGCGGCGAGGTCGGTCGAACCGATCCCGGTCGAGAAGACGTTGATCGCCCCGTAAGTGCAGGTGTGGGAATCGGCCCCGATCACCAGGTTCCCTGGGACGACCAGCCCTTGTTCCGGCGTAATCTGGTGGCAGACGCCGCAGCCGACGTCATAAAGCTTGACCCCTTGTTCCAGACAGAATTCGCGGATCTTTTTGTGGATGGCGGAGACCCCTTCGTTTGGCGATGGGGAGCTGTGGTCGATGATGATGGCGATCTTGTTCGGGTCGGCGACCTTTTTGGCCTGCATTTTCCGGAACGAGTCGATGGCGACCCCGGAAGTCCCGTCCTGGCCGATCATGAAATCGAGGTCGGCAATGACGATGTCCCCGGCTTTAGCGTCCCGGCCGGAGTGGTTGGAGAGTATTTTCTCGGCTATTGTCTTGCCCATAAAACTATTTTATCACAAAGCGGAAAAAATGACGAGAAGCGTTACTTCTTCTTTCGGTTGTTAAGCGCCTTTTCCACCAGGCTCGCTTTTTCCACCAGGTAGGGGTCGAGCCCTTCCATCTCATGGACCTCTTTGAGCAGTTTTGAAGCTTTCGGGTTCGAGACGATATCGGCCAGGTTGAGTTTGGCCCGAGCGACAAGGTCTTGATATTCAAATTTTATCTTAACAACGTCGGTCAGCAGTTTTTCCGCTCTTTGCAGATCTCCCGACTTCGCGCGCTTCATTAGGATTTCTGCCTTGACGATCTTTCCTTTGCCGACAAAGTAATCGTCCGGCCGGGAGGCGAGCTCTTTGAGTGACAGATCGACCAGCTTTAGGGCGGGGGCAAAATCGTTAGGGTCGCGGTAGAGAATGATCTCCGCTTTGGAAAGGAGGGCGCGGCCGCGGAAATACCAGTGGGCGTCTTTTTCTTTGACCACCCGGTTGAGAAGCTCGAGCGCGCTGGCCCAGTCCCCCTTTTCCCGGCGGGCAAGACGGAGTTCCGCTTCCACGACCAGGGCTTTGGCGGCGAAAAATTCCGAAAGGTTTTTCCCC
This sequence comes from Candidatus Margulisiibacteriota bacterium, assembly GCA_041661965.1. Taxonomy (NCBI): domain Bacteria; kingdom Bacillati; phylum Candidatus Margulisiibacteriota; species Candidatus Margulisiibacteriota bacterium. The sequence continues at coordinate 321,891 of JBAZTH010000002.1, read as the reverse complement.
AGGATCTCGCGGACTTTTTCGCAAAGGGAAATGGCGTTGCCGAATTCTTCCGGGATGCCGATCAGCAGTTCCGCTTTACCGATCAGGGCGCGGGCCTTGAGGTATTCGGGCGGATTTTTGAGCATGATCTGGTCGTACAGTTTCAGCGCTTCAACGTGGTCGCCCGGATCGTTCCGTCCGACCAGGAGGTCGGCGATCCCGAACATGATCTCGGACGAATCGGAGCGTTCGGCGTGTTGTTTTAAGATGCTTTTATAGCGCTTGAGGACTTTGTTGATCTTTTCTTTTTCCGAAGGGACTGGGAAGCCGACTTCTTTGTCAACGATATAGCTCATGATCGGGGATAAAATAACCATAATTTTCCCATCTCCTTCAAGGTTTTTAGCGTTTGCAATCGCATTCTATATGATGTAAAATAGTATGTCAATGGAACCTATATCGCCGGAACGCTTAAATGAGCTTCAGGACCTGGAAAAACGGATCGGCGTCCCCTTTGTTAACCAGAACCTTCTCAACCAGTCAATGACCCACAGCTCCTACGCCCACGAAAAGAACGTTAAGGACAACGAACGCCTGGAATTTCTCGGCGACGCGGTCCTCAAACTGGTCGCGACCGAGTACATCTACAATAAATTCCCCACTCACGACGAAGGCGATCTAACCAAAATCCGGGCGGCGGTCATTTCCGACGAAACCCTTTCCAAGGTTGGCCAGAAACTTGACCTTGGGGAAGCGATGCTCCTTAGCCAAAACGAGAAAAAAGGCGGGGGGAAAAAACGGAAGTCTAACCTCGCCAACGCGGTTGAAGCCCTGATCGGGGCGGTCTATCTGGACGCCGGCCTGGGACGGGTCCGGGACCTGATCATCGAGAACCTCCGGGCCGAGATAGAGATTGTTTCCGAGGTTGGCTATATCTGCGATTACAAATCGACCCTGCAGGAATACGTGCAAAAGAACAAATGGGCCTTGCCCCAATACCGGGTGATCAAAGAAGTAGGGCCGGAACACCGCCGCGTCTTCCTGGTCGAAGCCAAGATCAACGGCAAATCCTACGGCGTCGGCCGGGGAAACAACAAAAAAGAAGCCGAACAACGGGCGGCGGAAGTCGCGCTGAACATGTTTTCCAGAATGAAAAAGAGGTTGAAAATAGATGACAAAGCTGCTGATTAAAAACGGCCAGGTCGTCGATCCGGCGGCCAGCATTAACGGCCAGCGCGACATCCTGATCGAGAACGGCAAGGTCGCGGCGGTCGGGAAACGGCTGCAGGCCGGCGGCGCCAAAGTGATCGACGCGAAAGGCCTGCTGGTCATGCCGGGACTGATCGATATGCACACGCATCTCCGCGATCCCGGCCGGCCGGAGAAAGAGACGATTGCCAGCGGTTCGCGGGCGGCCGCGCTCGGCGGCTTCACGACGATCTGCTGCATGGCTAATACCAACCCGCCGCTCGACAATCCGGCGCTCATTAGTTATGTGGTCAACAAAGCGGAGAAGGAAGCGGTCGTTAACGTCAAACCGATCGCCGCTATTACCAAGGGATTGAAGGGGGACGAGATTACAGAAATGGGACGCTGCGTTGCCGAAGGGGCGATTGCTTTCTCTGACGACGGCCACCCGGTCACCCGGAGCGACGTTATGCGCCGGGGAATAGAATACGCCAAACAGTTTAACAAGCCGCTTATCTCTCATTGCGAGGACGTGAATTTGTCCAGCGGCGGAGCGATGAATGAGAGCCAGTTGTCGACCGAGATCGGGCTTCCCGGGATTCCGGCGCTGGCCGAAGAGATCATGATCGCCAGGGATCTGCTCCTGGCCAAACAATACGGCCGGGTCCATATCGCCCATGTCTCTTCCGCCGGAGCGGTCAAACTGATCCGTCAGGCCAAAAGAGAGGGGACGCCGGTGACTTGCGAAACCTGCCCGCATTATTTTGCCCTGACCGAGGAAGCGGTCCGGAATTACGATACTAACGCTAAAGTCAGTCCCCCGCTCAAAGCGGAAAAAGACCGGAAGGAAATTATCCGCGCGCTCAAGGATGGGACGATCGACGCGATCGCGACCGACCATGCTCCCCACACGTTGGAAGAAAAGAACGTCGAGTTCAGTTTAGCCGCCAACGGTTTGATCGGTTTAGAGACCGCCTTGAGCCTGGCCTTCACCAAACTTTTACCGGCCGGTCTCAACTTGAAAGAGCTTGTGAATCTGATGTCGGCCTCTCCCGCCCGGATCCTCGGCTTAGCGGGCAAAGGGACGCTCGCGGTTGGCGCCGATGCCGACTTGATCATTGTCGACCCGAAAGCGGAATGGGTTGTCGATCCCAATCAATCGGCCTCTAATAGCCGCAACACGCCGTTTACCGGCTGGAAATTAAAAGGGAAAGTCCTTCATACCATCGTGAATGGCCAACAAGTCGTCAAAGATGGCAAACTTAATTAAGCTTGTTGTTTGTTTGTTATTTTTTACGCTCTCCGGTTGCGGCGACATGGAAGGAACCGTCACTTCGATCACGATCAATCCCCCTACGATCACCGTCGGGATTAACCAAACCCAGTATTTTTCAGCTGTCGCCAAAGACAACAACGGACAAATTATTTCAGTTACGCCAACCTGGTCGGTAACTGGCGGGATCGGATCTATTTCATCCGGCGGAATATTGACCGCGACGACGACCGATTGCTCCGGCACTGTTGTCGCCACGGTCAATTCGGTCTCCGGCAGCTCGCTGGTGACCATTACCTCGAAAGGGTGGGTTGAAGGGCGGGTGACCGATGAGCTTGGTATTCGAGTCAATGGGATGAAGATCTCGATTAAAAGTCTTGCCTTAGTCGCTTTTACCGATTCGAATGGCGACTATAGCATTGCCAATGTGCCGCAGGGACATTATGAGATTTGGAGTGACGAGAGTTCGACTCTTTACCATCCCGCGTCAGTTGAAGCAACTGTAAATATGGGGGAAAGATCGAAGTTTCACAATTTCACCCTTATCTATTTTAGTAAGCCGCCAGACACAACCTCCCCCGATCCTTCTACTCTACTCGGCGTTACCAGGCAATAAAATTGCTGTTCCAGCCGCATGAAGCGGTATTGGCTGATCGCATTATCTATTAGTTTGTTATTAACCTCTTGTGCTGTTAAAGAAGAGGCGGAGCAACCGTTGGCAATTGAAGCCGCCCCCGAACAACCTTCCAGAGAAGCGGTCTATGTTTATAGTGAAAAACAGGCTGGACCCAATAGCCTGATGCTGCGAAGTGAGCCTCTCCTCCTTTCCACCGGTTACGCTCGGTTGGTTGGGGTGGTCAGTGGGTCTGCCCGTCCAGCAGACGGGGACAGGCCGATAGCGTTGATCGAATTGGGGGGACGAGGGCTCACCGCGGCGGTTGGCGAAGTGGTCGATGGCTTTACCGTTGACCATATCGACCAGGAAGTTGTTTATTTATCAAAGGAGAAATAAGGTGAAAAAGCTGGGGATGTTGTTGTTATTATTATTGCTGGCAAAAAGTTCAGGAGCGGAAAACATCCCGCGACTCGATTTTGAGAACGCGCCGGTACTGGAGGTGGTACAAGCGCTGGCCAGAAGCCGCGGCTTCGATCTGGTCATGGCGGGGGATCCGGCCGCCCTGCAGGGAAAACGGGTGACCGTTCATCTGAAAAATATCTCCCTGGAAGAGGCGATCGAAACGATCCTGCGGACCAACGGTCTTTGTTTCGAGCAAAAAGGACGGACTTATTTGATCTCCTCTCTGCCGCAGGATTTGAACGCCAGCGGTTACCGGGCGACAGTTGACCAGTTATTATTAAAGTATTTACCGGCGAGTAGAACAGCGGAACTGCTGGGAAAGCTTTTCCCGGGGGCGATTTTTCAGGCGGGAGAGCGAGGGACTTCGGTTTTGTTCCGGGGAAAGGAGTCGGAGCTAAACGAAGCGAAAGAGTTGCTGGCGAAGATCGACCGGCCGATCCCGCAGATCCTGATCGAAAGCAAGGTGGTGGAGCTTTCCCGGAACGATTCAACTCGCCTGGGGATCGCCTATGGCAATGGCGGGGTTAAGTTCGCAACCATTGCTGAAACGAAAAAAACCGATCTGGGCGAGAATATTACTTCAACTCTTAATGCTCTGATCGCCGGGGGAAAAGCCAATGTTCTGGCGACTCCCCGGATCGCGACGCTCGACAATCGGGAGGCGGTCATTAATATCGGGAACAGAGTCCCTTACGCTGTGCCGGTCGGCGGGAATTCGACTACCGCTCAATGGACGGTTGAATATCTTGACGCCGGAGTTAGGCTTAAGGTCCTACCGCAACTGGGACAAGACGGCGCCCTGACGATCCAACTCCAGCCGGAAGTTTCTTCGATCGCTGAATGGCGGACGACGACGGCGGGCGATTTTCCGGTGATCGCGACCCGGAATGCCGCGACGACTGTTCGGGTCAAAGACGGCGAAACGATCGTGATCGGGGGCTTGCTCTCGGAGGTTGAAAGAGAAAATGTGGCCCGCTTGCCGCTCCTAGGGTATTTGCCGCTGATCGGTCTCCTGTTTCAGAACAAAACGGTCGAGAAAGAAAAGACGGAGATTGTCTTTATGGTTACCCCTCGCGTGATCTAAGCCGCGACTAGTTTGATCTTCCCCAGCATCCCCATCTGATCGTCTTTAATAATCAGGACCCCGTCTAAATCGCGGATCTTCCGGGCGACCGCCAGGCCTGGCTCGATGTCGGACGGATCTTTAATGACATTATTGATGGCGGTCGAAGCGGCGTCGGCCAGGGAGCCGTCACGAGAAGTGACCAAAACAAGATCAGCTTTGCCGAAACCGACCGAGCGGCCGGAGTGACCCGACGACATGGAAATCGAGAAGGGCTCTTTCCCCGGGTCGAGTTCCACGCAGACCTTTTCCGAAAAGGGGGAATTCCCGGCGTAGACGGTCAGCTTGCGCGGCTTGACCAGGCGAAGGAAAATGTCCCCGCCGTTTTCAATGATCAGTTCTTCGGTAAACGGCAAAAGATCCCGGCCGATGAATTGGGCGAGGGTCCCGGCGACCGCGGCCATTGGTCCGACTTTAGCTTTCCTGGCCGCCCCTGCCATTGCCCTGACGATTGCCGGCGCGCCAAAAAAAACGCGGACCGGGGAGAGCGACTTTAAAAATTTCGGGTTTGATTCGATGAATTGCTCGAGGAGGCCGCGGTGTTTGATGACGCTCCCCATCGCCTTATCGTAAAGGTTAACATTAGCCTGGATCAGCAGGTCGGTCTCTTTCTCGACCAGTTCGAAACGGACCAGGTCCTCGGCGTTAATATAGTTGCGGTAAGCTCTTTCCTGGTAAACCATCACAAAACCCCTTTGGTCGATGGAACTCCGCTCTTCCGGGGATTAATGGCGCAGGCCCGCTGGAGGGCGACCCCGAAAGCCTTAAAGATCGCTTCGACCTTGTGGTGGGTATTTTTCCCCCGGACCAGTTCGATATGCAGGGAGACTCCCGCTTTATAAACGAACGCTTCAAAAAACTCGCGCAACATTTCCGCGTCCAAGGAGAGCTTAACCCTTTCAGTCCCGATTTCCGCGTAGACCAACTCTTTGGGGAATTTGGCTTTGAAGGTAAAATGAGGGCGGCCGGAGATGTCGATTGCCGCTTTGACGTCGGCCAACGATTCGTCCATTGGCAGGAGGGCGTGGCCGTAGCGTTCGATCTTGAGCTTCTTTCCCAGCGCCTTGGCAAAGGCCTCGCCTAAGGCCAAGCCGGTATCTTCTACTAAATGATGGAGATCGATCTCCAGGTCCCCTTTGGCGGCAATTTTCAGGTCGAAGAGCCCGTGTTTGGCAAACAGGGTGAACATGTGGGTGAGGTAGGGGATCGGGTAGTTGATCTCGCTTTTCCCCTTCCCTTCAATGGTCAAGTCGATCTTGATGTCGGTTTCTTTGGTTTGACGGTGTAGTTTCGCTTTTCTCATTTAAGCCTCCTTGAATAATCCGGCCTGGTCGGTAGGTTGTTTTTTGATCGCGATGCCGAGATGCTTGTAAGCGTTGGGGGTTGCGGCCCGGCCGCGCGGGGTCCGTTCGATAAAGCCGAGCTGAAGCAAATAGGGCTCATAAACATCTTCAATTGTTTCAACGGCTTCGGAAATCCCGGCGGCGATCGTTTCCACGCCGACCGGCCCCCCCCGGAACTTCTCGATGATTGTCGACAAATATTTCCGGTCGATCTTGTCCAAGCCGTGCTCGTCCACGCCCATCGAAGCCAGGCACTCTTTGGCGATCGGGCCGGTGAGGCTGGTGGTCCCTTTGACCTGGGCAAAGTCGCGGACCCGGCGGAGAAAGCGGATGGCGATTCGGGGGGTTCCCCGGGCGCGCTTGGCGACTTCGTTTGCCCCGCCGTCTTCGATCGAGATCTCCATTTTTTGGGCGGCCCGGGTGACAATCTCTTTAAGTTCGTCCTGGGTGTAATACTCCAGCCGGTTGATGATGCCGAAGCGGTCGCGCAGCGGCGACGAGAGCAGGCCGATCCTGGTCGTCGCGCCGACCAGGGTGAACTTTGGCAGGTCGAGGCGAATGGAGCGGGCGCTCGGCCCTTTGCCGATAATGATATCGAGGGCAAAATCTTCCATCGCCGGGTAAAGGACCTCTTCCACGGTTTTATTGAGCCGGTGGATCTCGTCGATAAAAAGAATGTCGTGTTCCTTGAGGTTGGTCAGGATGGCGGCCAGGTCCCCCGGCCGTTCGATCGCCGGACCAGAAGTGATCTTGATGTTGGCGCCGATCTCGTTGGCGATGATGTTGGCGAGGGTCGTTTTACCCAGGCCCGGCGGGCCGTAAAAGAGGAGATGCTCCAGCGCTTCGCCTCTGGAGCGGACCGCGTCGATATGGATCCGCAGGTTTTTCTTGATCTGGTCCTGGCCGATAAAGCCCGCGAAGCGACGCGGACGCAAGCCCTCGACCGCCTGGTCGTCTTCCGGCCTAACTTCCGGTTCCGCCATAAAGCCTCTTATATTCAAAATAGCTGTTCATCACTTTTTGGACGTAGAGCCTGGTTTCCCGGATCGGAATGCTTTCCACGAACTCGTCGATGTCGATCGCTCCTAAATTGCCGCCGTACCAGTTCTTGACGTAACGCCAGACCCGGTTCGGGCCGCCGTTGTAGCCGGCGAGCGAGAGGTACCAGTTATTGTTGAAGCTTTTAATTAGGCCGGACAAGTAATAGGTCCCCATTTTAATGTTGGTGTCGGCCTGATTGAGTTTCGAAGTCCGGTAGCTGGAAAGGTTTAATTGTTTAGCTATTCCCCGCCCGGTCCCCGGCATGATCTGCATTAAGCCTCGGGCCGAAGCGTTGGAGCGGGCGTTGTTAAGAAAACGGCTCTCTTCCCTGATCACCGCCAGAATTAGATAAGGGTCGATATCGTTTTTGTCAGATTCTTTGCGGACGGTGGCCCAGTAGCCTCGGGGATAAGCGAGCTGCCAGACCTTTTCCGGAACGGAATCGAGCTGGTTGGAATAGAGGGCGGACTCGATCTTCCTTTGCGCGAAGCGGATGGCTGAAATGTAACGTCCGGCTCGGACCAGGACTTCGCCGAGCTTAAGTTGGGCCGATTCCTTTTCGGAGTCGGAGGTCCCGTTGACCAGGAACTTGGCTTCTTCCGCGGCAAAAGCGGTCTGTCCCAGGTCCATCAGCTTTTTGTATTTCTGGAAATGGAGGTCGAGCTCGGCCTGGCTGATCGTTCCTCCTTCGGCTGGCTTGCTTTGTAGCCAGATGTCCATCAGGGTTGAAAGTTCCGCTTGGTCTTTTTCGTTAATGGTTTTTAGCGCCTCGTTCAGGTTGTCTAGGTTAAATGAGATCTCGTCATTGATCGGGTTGCCGGTCAACCGGAGCCGCTCTTTGGCCCGGTAAGCGTAGTAGGTGTGATCGAAGCGTTTGGCCAGCTTTTTGTAAACTTCCTGCGCCGCGCCAAGGTTTCCCTGCCGTTCCAGCGCCTTGGCCTCAAAGAAATAACAGCGCGGCGATTCGCTCCCCATCGGGTAGAGTTGCGCGAGATGAAGATAGGTGACCGCGTTCGGCCAGTCGCTCGCCCAGTAGTAGATCTTTCCCATCCGCCAGATGGCGGCGGAAACCATGTCGCAGTAGGGATAATCTTTGACCAGCGCGTAGTAATCTTTTAATCCGCCGTTGATGTCGCCGACCTGTTCGCGGAAATAAGCGCGCCAGTAAAGGGCGTCGGGGGCATAGCTCGATTCGGGATGGTTCAAGATCACCTTGCTGAAAACGGCGATTCCCCAGTCGTACTTTCCCCGATTGCCGTAAGCCCGGCCAAGGTAATAATTGGCTTTACCGGCCAGGCTGGGGGCGTTTTTAGCGGCGCGAGTCAAATTGACGACCGCTTGGTCGAGATCGTTATCGAGCGCTTCGGCCCGGCCGAGCATGATCCAGGCTTCGTCGACGAACTTGCTTTTCGGGTACTCGCGGGCCAATCGGTTGAAAATGTTCCCGGCCATTTTGTATTCTTGCTGGTCGAAATAGGCCATCCCCTGATTGAACAGCGCTTTTTCCGACGCTTTGTACAGGGGGAGTTTTTTCTGGTGTTGTTTTTTCAGCTTGGCGATTGCCGCTCTTGCTCTTTGGCCGTAAGAACTTAAAGGATGATAAAGATCGGTCTCCTGGTAAGCGTAATAGGCGTTTTTCCAGTCCCCGTTTTTTTCTCGGCTTTGAGCGATCAGGAAGCGGGTTTCGGCCGCTTCGTCGAAATCGGGATATTTGTCCAGTAAAAGATCGAAGGATTTGGCCGCGGCGGTGTAATTCTTATCATTATAACGGCTTTTGCCCAGCCGGAAGAGAGCTTTGGAGATCAGCAGGCTTTGCGGGTAGCTAACCGATAGAGACTGGAACTCTCTGGCCGCGCCGGTAAAATCGTCAGCCTGGTAATAGAGGTTGGCTACTTCAAAGCGGGCGTAATCGCTCAAAGGAAAAGAGTGATCTTCGGCCGCCGCGGTCAGCAGGCTGATTGCCCGAGCGGGGTCGCCGGCTTGGGCGGCCTTAAGGCCGGCGGTAAAGTTGGCCGCAGTGGTATCGGAGTCCCCTTCGATCGTTTGGGCCGAGAGGGGAAGAAAAAGTGACAACAAGAGTGTTATTACGATGAAAAAGCGCTTCATTGGTGAAGGACTATTGTAACATCGCGTATGTTATAATACAACCATGCCAGAGCTGCGTCAGAACCCGGCCACCAAGGAATGGGTGATTATCGCGACCGAGCGGGCCAAGCGGCCGGAAGAACTTGGATCGGGGGTTTGCCCGCCCAGCGAATCGTCGCGGCAGAATTGTCCTTTTTGTCCGGGTAAAGAGAGTTTGACTCCCGGCGAGATCCTCGCTTACCGCGCATTCGGGACGCAAGTTGATACGCCCGGCTGGTGGATCCGGATCATCCCCAATAAATTTGCCGCCCTGGCTCCCGATAGTCAAAACCGCGAACGGACCAGGGTCCTCGATTTTTTCAGCATGATGAACGGTTTAGGCGAACATGAAGTCATCATCGAATCGCCGATCCACGACCAAATGATCGCGACCATGGAAGAGAAGCAGGTCGAAGAGCTTTTCCTCGCTTATCGGGAGCGTTTCATCACCTTATCCAAAGACCCGCAGTATGAGATGATCATCATTTTTAAAAATCATGGGATCGCGGCCGGGACCTCGCTCCACCATCCGCATTCCCAGCTGATCGCCACGCCGATCACCCCGATGCATATCCGCCACCGGCTGGAAGAATCGATGCGCTACTTCGACGACAACGGGAAATGCGTTTACTGCGTGATGATCGAGAAGGAGCGGGCGGACAAATCGCGGGTCATTATGGAAACTGATAATTTTATCGCGCTCTCTCCTTTTGCCGCCCGCTCGCCTTTCGAGCTCGAGGTTTTTCCCAAGAAACACGACTCATCCTTTGACGCGATCTCGGCCGTCGACGCCAAAGAATTGGCTTTTGTGATGAGGACGATCCTGAAAAAAATGTATGTTTCGCTCAACAACCCGGATTATAACTTTGTGATCAATTCCGCCCCCTGCCACGAAAAGGACGTCGAGTATTTTCACTGGTACATTCAGATCCTTCCCCGGGTCAGCGCGATGGCCGGATTTGAACTTGGTTCGGGGATCTATATCAACACGATGATCCCCGAAGAAGCGGCCAAATATCTGCGCAGTGTCCAGGCCGGATGAAAAAACGCCTCGACCAACTCTTGATCGACCAGGGACTGGCCGATTCGCCGGCTAAAGCGCAGGCGGTCGTCCTGGCCGGGCTGGTTTATGTAAATGGACAAAAAGCCGATAAATCGGGCGTTGCCTATCCTGAAGAAGCAACAATCGAGCTTAAGGGGGCGCCTCATCCATATGTCGGCCGGGGCGGCTTGAAATTGGCCGGAGCGCTCGATCATTTCCAGATCGATGTTACGGGCCGAACGGCGCTTGACGTCGGCGCTTCGACGGGGGGCTTTACCGACTGCTTGCTCCAGCGGGGAGCGGCCAAGGTTTTTGCCGTTGACGTCGGTTACGGCCAGCTGGCCTGGAAACTGCGGCAGGACCCGCGGGTCGTGACTTTGGAGCGGGAAAATATCCGCGATCTGGCGCCGGAAAAACTGGAACCCGGACCGCTGCCAAATCTTGCGGTCATCGACGTTTCTTTTATCTCCCTAGGCAAAGTTTTGCCGGCGGTCTATAATTTGCTCGCCGAGCGGGCCGAGGTTGTCGCTTTGATCAAGCCCCAGTTTGAAGCCCGGCGCGAACAGGTCGGCGCCGGCGGGATCGTCCGGGATGAGGCGGTTCGCCAGGAAGTCGTGGCGAGGGTTAAGATGGAGGCCGAGGCAATAGGCTTTAAGGCTAAGGGAGTGATCAACTCCCCGATCGAAGGAGCGGACGGTAATGTTGAATTTCTCATCCACCTCGAAAAATGAAGAACAGGAGGCTTACCTCCTCAAGTCGGGATTTAAGGTCCTGGCCAGGAAGCCGAAGGCGATGGTCATCTCTAAGGTTGACGGGAAGGACCATTTGGGAAAATTGGAAGCCGATTATCTGGTCAGCCGCGACAATCACCAATATATCGTAATCGTCCAGCATGGGGAAGGGGCGCTTGATCCGAGCGACCCGATCGTCCGCCGCCGCCTGGTCGAATTTGACCGGGCCTTCGGTTATCATGGACTCGTATTTTTTAACCCTCACGAGAGCCAACTTCACGTCGTTAGTTTTCATTTCGTCCGCGAAAAAGGGTGGCTCGACCTCTTTTTTCAGTTCCTGATGTTCGGCTCGGCTATCGCGGTTGTCGTTGGGATAATTTGGTTAATGATCTACATTAAATTATTTTAAAAGGAGAAGAGCATGAAAACCGTCGGCATAATCAGCAAGCTTGAGGACCGTTTAATTGCCGCGACCGCGGCGAAGGTCGCGCAAGAACTTAAAGGGCGGGGTTTCGCGGTCAATTTGGCCAAAGCCGATTTCGTGGTCACCCTGGGCGGCGATGGGACGATCCTGCGGGCGGCCCGTCTTTTGGCCCGGAAAGGAACGCCGATCTTAGGGGTTCATCTTGGGGGGGTCGGCTTCATGTCGGAAATCGAGCTGAAAGAGCTGACGGCGGCGATTGAGCAGATCAAAAGGGGAGACTACCGGTTAGATGAACGGATCATGCTGGAGGCCGACCTCGGCCGGAAAAAAGTGACCGCCCTCAACGACATTGTGATCGGTAAAAGCGGGATTTCCCGGGTGATTAAGTTCGAGTTGGAAGGGATCTCCAAATACACCGCTGATGGGATGATCTTCGCCACGGCGACCGGTTCGACCGCTTATAATCTGGCGGCCGGCGGGCCGCTTTTGGCCCCGCGAGCGAAAAGCCTGATCATCTCTCCGATCTGCTGCCACAGTTTAAATACCCGTTCGCTGGTCCTGGAGGGGCCGGTGACGCTGCGCCTTGACCGTGGCGACGAAGTGATCTTGACCGCCGACGGACAACAGACTTTGCCGGTGAGAGTTGGAAATAGAGTGATAATTAAAAAAGCGGCGGAGAAAACGCGTTTCATCAGACTGAAGGAATATGATTTTTTTGGCCGGGTTAGAGAAACATTCGGACTGGGCGAATATTAGTTGTTGACCTTCCCGGTGTTTAACCCCAGCATTCCCTGCAGGTCTTCGATCAGGACGAACTGCCGCGGATCGGACAGGTTGGCCGCCGCGGTGTACGGGAAGATCGAGAACAAGGTCAGCTTGCGGGTCTTGGCGTGGACGATCTTGTCGTAATAGTTGAAAGTGCAGGTCTTTTCCAGGACTTCCATAACTTTTTGATTGTTCATTGTGTTCATGGCTTTCCTCCTTAGAAATAGCACTTATCGTTGGCGATCGTTGCTTTGAACTTATTGGCCAGGATGTCTAAGAATGGGGCGATAGGGAGCTGGTCTTTGCCGATAATGGTGGCATCTTGCACGTAACTTGACCGCTTGGCTTTGTTCGGCCGAGTGATCAGGACAACATCGTAATTCTCTCTGCGGACATCTTCGTTGTTCATGGCTTTACCTCTCTCACATATATATATCGGCAGGTTTGGGGAAAAATTTCAGTTTGTTTTTAAGCTAGTAGGCGGCCGTAGAGATCGTAGGCGGATGCTTTAGTGATCAGGGCGGTAACGATCCGGCCGGGGGTTATTTTCCGGCTGGATTTAAGGTAAAAAACACCATCAATTTCGGGGGCGTCCCGGTAGGTCCGGCCGATGTAATAGCGGCCTTTTTTCCCTTCGACCAGGACCTCGATCTTTTGGCCGACCAGGGTCCGGTTAAGTTCTAGGGAGACCTGTTGTTGGGCCAGCATGGCGGACTCCCGGCGCTTTTCCTTGGTCCGGGCCGGGACTTGCTTGGGGAATTTGGCGGCCGGAGTTCCCTCTTCTCTGGAGTAGCCGAAGATCCCGAGTTTTTCGAAACGGTTCGTTTTGATGAAATCAAGAAGCTCTTCGAAATCTTCCCCGGTCTCACCAGGGAAGCCGACGATAAGAGAGGTGCGGAGGACCAGCTTTGGGATTGCACCCCGTAATTTTGTGAGGAGGAGGGCGAGCGAGTCGCGGTCATAATGCCGGTTCATTTTCTTTAGGATAGTGGAACTGGCGTGCTGGACCGGCATGTCCAGATACTTCACGATCTTTTTCTCGCCGGCGATCGTCTCGATCAGCTCGTCGGTTAGATGGCTGGGGTGAGTGTACATAACGCGCAGCCAGCGGATACCGGGGATTCTGGCCGCTTGTTTTAGGATCGATGGAAAAGCGGGGTGGGCGGTCGTATCCTGGGCGATGAAAATAATCTCTTTGGCCCCTCTTTTGGCCAGGCCGGCAACTTCTCCCAGAATATCTTTTTCCGTTCTTAGGCGGAGCTTGCCGCGGATGGTCGGGATCAGGCAGTAGGAACAGCGGTTGTCGCACCCTTCGGCGATCTTGACGTAGGCGAACCATTTTGGGGTCGCTTTCAGCCGGGGAGCGGCGCAGTTAAAGAGGCCGATGCTGTCTACTTCGCCGTCGATCGCGGGGAGCCGGACATTCCCGACTTCTTTGAGCCATTGCGGCAGGCAACCGGCGACGTAAACCTTGCGGCAGCGCCCCTTTTTTTTCCAGGCGACCATTTCCCGCAGGACCTTGAGCGCTTCTTCCCGGGCCGGTTTCAGGAAGGCGCAGGTATTGACGACAATGATCTCCGCTTCGGCCGGGTTGGCGGTGAGCTCGTTCCCGCCGGCGGCGACCGAACCCATCATGACTTCGGTGTCGGCCAGGTTTTTCGGGCAGCCTAAACTGACAAAATGGTATTTCACCTGTATATTATATCACCATGTTGCCGAGGGAAGGGATCGGGAGCGGTGGTTTTGTGATATAATTTACCCACTTATGGAACAGCTCCTTAAGAGCCGCTATACGATCGGCAACAAGATCTCCGAAAGCAATTTTAGCGTCACCTATCGCGGAACTTATGTCGGGACCGAAAAGCCGCTGATCATCAAGATCTACAAGCGGGGGACCCTCAACTCCTCCCTGATCAAAGGGATGAAGTTCAGCGTTAAGGATTTTTCCCTGATTTCCCACCCCTCGATCGCCAAACTAATTGACGGCGATTACGGTTGGCAGGGCTTTTACTATATTCGGGAATATGTCCCCGGCAAAAACTTGCGCGACAAACTGGCGGCGGGGAAGATCGAGCCCGATCAGGCGATCCTGATCATCGAACAGATCCTCTCGGCCTTGGAGACGACCCACGCCAAGGGGGTGCTGCACGGCTCTCTGACCCCGGAAAATATATTTATCGACGAGCAAGGCGGGGTAAAGATCACCGATTTTGTGATCAAAGGGGAGATCAAAGAGGCTCTGCCGCAGAAGATCTTGGAGCTAATGGCCGGACTGGCCTACGCTTCGCCGGAAGGTCTGGAGGGGGCCCCGCTGACCCCGGCCTCCGATCTTTACTCCGTCGGATTGATCATGTATGAGCTCTTGACCGGCCAGCCGCTGCTCAAAACCGGCGGCCTTGCCGCTCATTTAAGAAAAATGCAAAGTTCCTGTCTCGTCCCCCGGTCGCAGCTTTCTTTTCTGCCGGGCTATTTGGGGGATATTTTATTCAAACTTCTGCAACGTGACCCGATCGTCCGCTTCCAAACCGCCGGCGAGGTCCGGGAAAGCCTGGCGAGCAAAGCGCTTCCCCTCCCGCCTAAGATCAACGATGAGTTTGTGAAGCTTTTTGAAGGGGTCGTGACCCAGTATGGCGTTGTCGTTGACGCTCCGCCGCCGCCTCAACCGGTCGCTCAGGTCAAAAAAAACGGGGAAACGATCCTGGTCCTGCCGGAAAAAGGGAAACATAAGAGCTGGCTCCTCGCGGTTCTTCTTTTTATCAGTATTGCCTTTGGCGTCGTCTACGCCTTTTATTTGGGGAAATAAATGACCGGTTATTTGGCGCTCTATCTAGTCTTTGCCGCCGTTGTCAGCTTGGTCATCGGCCTGCTGGTCGTGAAGCTGCGATTGCCGGCGCCGCGGCTCGTTATTCCGGCGATAATTATTTTTATCCTTTCGCCGGTCCTTGCCGGCTATATTTACCTGGTCTATTTTGACGCTTTGCCGGAAGTGGCCGTTCCTGACGTGGTCGGCCTTTCAAAACCCGATGCGGCGGCCAGACTTAAGGAAGCGGAACTCAAAGTCTTGGACGGCGGTGAGGTTTACCAGAATTTCCCGGCCGGGACGGTCGTCTCCCAGCGGCCCGAAGCGGGACGGCGAGTAAAAGTCGGCCGAGCGGTGACCCTGATGGTCAGCTCCGGCAAACAAAAAGTCGCGGCCCCTGACCTGATCGGCAAACCTTTCAGCCAGGCGGCCAAAATGATCGACGCGGCGGAACTAAAACTCGGCGACATCCGCCGGGAAAGAAACCCCGATTTGACGGAAGGGACGGTCCTGGCCCAGGAGCCCCTGCCCGGAGAAATGGTTGACCTTGGGCGCGGTATCGACCTGCTCATCTCAACCACGGGAATAGTTACGGAGGAAACAGAATGACGATAAAGATCGCCCCCTCGATTCTCTCGGCTGACTTCCGGACGCTGGAAGCCGAGATCAAGAAAGTTGAAGCGGCCGGCGCCGACCTGATCCATATCGACGTCATGGACGGCCATTTTGTCCCCAATATCACCATCGGTCCGTTGGTCGTCAAGGCCTGCCGGAAGATAACCAAGCTGCCGCTTGACGTCCACCTGATGATCGAGAACCCGGACCGCTACATCCCGGATTTTGCCAAGGCGGGAGCGGATATCATTACCATACACGTCGAAGCGTCCAAAAACCTGGATAGCGATTTAGAGCTAATCCGGCAGAACAATGTTAAGCCGGGAGTAGTCGTCAATCCGGCCACACCGGTCGAGTCGATCTTTCACGTCCTGGACAAAGTTGCCATGGTCCTCTTGATGTCGGTCAACCCCGGTTTTGAAGGGCAAAAATTTATGTCGGAAATCTTGCCCAAGATTAAAGCTCTCAAGTCGGAAATTGTTAGTCGGAAGTTGTTGGTTGATATCGAAGTCGACGGCGGGATTAATCTCGACACCTACAAAGAAGTCGTTAAGGCCGGGGCCAATGTTTTGGTCGCCGGTTCAGCGATCTTTTACGCGCCTGATTATCAGGCGGTCATCAAACAGCTG
The DNA here is from genome assembly GCA_041661965.1 of Candidatus Margulisiibacteriota bacterium. Classification (NCBI taxonomy): domain Bacteria; kingdom Bacillati; phylum Candidatus Margulisiibacteriota; species Candidatus Margulisiibacteriota bacterium. The sequence goes on along the minus strand of JBAZTH010000002.1, from coordinate 305,736 downwards.
AAAGCCTAACGGCTGAAATTTCCCTTTTATTGTCATGATATATCTTCATGGCAAGCACTCCGATCAGGCCCAGCGGACCCCATAGAACCGGGCGGTTTTCCCAACCTCCGGCGGACAGTTCTTTCTACCGCCAATATTTGCACGCTTCGCCGCTTCTTTCCCGGGTTACCGATCTGGCGGAAAAAGCCAGAGCGGTCAATCCGCGGCTCGACCTGGACCGCTTCTTTGAGGCGGCCGGAGTTTGCCTGTACGCCCACCGTAACCAGACCAGGAAGATCAGCGGCGATCTGTATGCCGTCCACCCTATCGGTTCAGCCGAAAAAGAGGTGATACTCTTTAAGGTTGGCGACGAGAACGAACTGATCGCAGCGCTGTTGCATGATGTCGTCGAAGATACCGCTTTCGATCTCCTCTTTGTTCGACAGAGGTTTGGCCCTGACGTTGCCCGGCTCGTTGACGGCATGACCAAGATTGAACAGCTGGGGAAAGACCATTACATCAACGAACATAATATTGATAAGTTCATTTTTGCTCTGGCCGCTGACATTCGCCTGCTCCGGCTGAAAACAGTTGACCGGATCTGCAACCTGGAAGACGCTGACAAATTGCCGCGGGAGAACCGGGAACGGAATTGCCGCGAAGCGCTTGATTTTTATGTTCCGCTCCTCTGGTTGTGCGGCCAGATGAAGCCGGCCCGCCATCTTTCCGATCTTGCTTTAAGAAAGCTTGATCCCGCTCATTATGCCGAAGTAAAAAAGCGGATCGAAACGGTTCTGTGGCAAAATCGGAACGAGATCAAGCAGCTGAAAAGTGAAATTGCCGGTCGTTTCCAGGAGAAAATTACCAACGGGCTACCGGCCGAATTATTGGCGACCCCGCAAGGCAGGCGTTACCTGGAAGCGAAGATCGGCGGGTTGAAAATTAACGCTAAACCAAACTCCGTTTATAAAGCCGACCAAACTGCCGCGCTGCGGGGGACAGAGGTCCGCAACCTTTCCGACATTATGATGCTGCAGATCGTGGTTGAAACAGAAGAAGACTGCTATCAAATGACGAACGTGGTTCATTCGCTGGGGATCCCGATGGACCGTTACTGGCATGACTATATTAAAGATCCCAAGATCAACGGCTATCAGTCGATCCACACCGCGATCTTACGGGGCGAAACGCTTTTCCGTTTTCAGATTCGGACCCGGGAGATGCAAGCTCAATCGCAGGAAGGGGTCCTTTATAACGCCTATGCTCCAAACGGGGAATTCCGGCAGCCTAATATTCCTTGGCTTAGGACCGATTGGTTGAAACTGCTTTTCGCGGTCCACGACCGACGTGATAAGGTCGTAATGGTTAAAGCATTGGCGCAAGCCAAGGTGACCTCGCTGATGGTTCGGGCAAACGGCGAAATCAAGCATTATGAGGCTTTGTTGCCGCATGGCGTAACGCCGCTGGAAGCGGCCTTTATCGCCGATCCGGAGCTTGGCATGACCGTAGTTGGGGCGACCCACCAGGATACTTCCTGGGACATTAATAAGCCGCTGGAAGGATCGGTGGGGATCTTACGTTTGCGAGCAGCGGGAGAGCCGCAAGCTCGTGATTACATGAGCCTTTTAACGATGCCGCTGGCCAGGCTCCGTTTTGTCGATTTTATGGCGAGTAAAAGTGAGGAGGCCCGGTTTAAGTTTGCAGGGAATAGTTTAGACCAAGCTTTGGGGAAGTATTTTCTGCGATTGGACGAGCTGTTGCGGGAATGCCCCAAACTGGTCAACGCGACAATCGCCAAGATTGTCGCCGGGGAGATAGCCGCTGCGGGTGGAGCGCAAGAACTTAATGCCGCGGTCCAGAAAGCGGACGATGGCTCATTAATGATCGCCCGGCTGACCTTTGAGGCCAGACAAGCAAACGCCAGCGCCTTGCTGACCGGCCTAAATGAAGCTTTTCCCGTCGAAAGCGGCGGTTTTTTCAGTGATCGGGTGAAAGTTTCGATCCCAGTAAAACATAAATTGATTGGCAACCAATTGGAAAGGGCGGTTCGGGAACTTGAACGGAATAATGACGCGGTCATCACCGCGCATGATATTATCTTGCCCCCTTTGATCCAGGATCCAGCAGTACTTAACCCCAATTCGTTTAATTATTCCCGGGATCTGGCTTTGCGCGCTTCCCGGGCGCTCCGAAGCCAGAAGGGGATTGTTTTCGATATGTTTTTGAACCCGCTGGCGATGTCGATGATCCCCGGGAACTTTGCGGGTCAGGTTGCGGACGTTCTTGCGGACCATATCAGCTCCGCCAATCTCCTTTTGATCGGTGGAAATAGAGACGACATTTCCCTCTTTTATCAGCGGATAGCGGAATATCTGGCCATCAAATCAGCGCCGGAACCGCTAGTTGTCCTCTATGAACGGGATCAGATGTTCCAATCGGAAGGGATTATTCAGCCCTTGACTCAATTGGAAGAACCTTACTTTGGTTACACTTTGACCGAGCTTGGCCACATTGATGAATTTATCTTCCAAAAGTTATTGTTTCGCTTTGACCAGGCCTCCCGCAGCGTTCGAAATTTTTAGCCCTTCTGTGTTATTATAATACCCATGTGGTCTGAAGACGACGTAAGATTCATGCGCGAGGCGTTAAGCCTGGCGAAATCGGCCGAAGGCCGGACGACCCCCGACCCGCTGGTCGGCGCCGTCCTGGTGAAAGAAGGCCGGATCATCTCCATGGGTTACCACGGTGAAGTCGCCACCCCGCACGCCGAAGCCTGGGCGATCGATAAAGCGGGCTTAGACGCGAAAGGAGCGACCCTCTACGTCAACCTGGAGCCCTGTTCCCACTTTGGCAACAATCCCCCCTGCGCCGACCGGATCGTTACCGCCGGGATCAAAGAGGTCTTTGTGGCGATGAAAGATCCCAATCCCCTGGTTAATGGTCGGGGGATCAAACGACTGCGGAGCCACAAGGTCAAGGTCAATGTCGGCCTGCTGGAAGACGAGGCCAAGAAGCTGAACGAAGTTTTTATCAAATACATCACGACCAAGAGTCCCTTCGTGGTGATGAAGACGGCGATGACAATTGACGGGAAGATCGCCACCCGGACGGGGGCCAGTCGCTGGGTCGCGGGTCCGGCCTCGCTCCGTTACGCCCACCACCTGCGCAACCTCTACGACGCTATTTTAGTCGGCGTTGGGACCGTCCTGATCGACAACCCCAAACTCAACGTCCGCCGGGTCAAGAAAGTGAAAGACCCGGTCCGCATAGTTCTCGATACCATGGCCAGGACCCCGCTCAAAGCCGAGGTCCTCTCCCGTGGCCAGCGGACGATCATCGCGGTCGGGCCGAAAGCTCCCGCCGCTAGGATTGAAGCACTCCAGAAAAAAGGAGCGGAGATCGTCCGTTTGCCCGCCAGCGGTGGTTATGTCAGCGTCAAGGCATTAGTGAAGAAGCTCGGCGAAATGAAGATCACCAGCCTTTTGATCGAAGGCGGGGGTGAAGCCTATGCCTCGTTCCTGGAAGCCGGGCTGGTTGATAAAGCCTTCTTTTTTATCGTCCCCAAGATCTTTGGCGGACGGACTGCGAAATCTCCGGTCGAAGGGGTCGGCATCTCCCTCCCCGCGCAAGCCAAATGGCTGAAAAATATCCATGTTGAGAGGGTGGAAGAGGATATTTTGGTTAGCGGGTATTTTTAACTGACCACGATCCTGGTGAATTCTTCGATCACTTCGCGGCCGTGGATCGGGAGCCCCTGATGTAACTCGCTGATATGCACCCCAAGGACCCGGGCGTTTCGTAAGAGTTGGGCAATTGCCAACAAACGTTCCGGTGCCAAAGGAACGTCGGTGTCAAAAGAGACAAAGATTGAGCGGCCAGCCAAATCAAGATTGGCTAGCGATTGACTCATCGTCACCCCGGCATTTTTCAGCAAAGCGTATTCGGCAAAATCCCTAAGGTGGGGCGCCTTTCTTATGGCCGCCAGATCAAGCGTCGGATTGGCCGTTACGACCTTGACCGCGGCCTGTCGGATAAAATCCTGATATTGCTCGATTACCTGATAATTAAAGCCAGGGATGGCGTCCGCGCAATTGTACTCTTGGTAAAACGCTTCCGCCCTTAATTGTTGGCCGGGACCGATAATCCGCAAATTAGCCGGTTTGACCTGATTATGATAAATCCCAAAGCCCCAGAAGGCCCAATTAGTATAAGTAATATCCACCCCGTCCAAATGATTGTCCAACGAGACGATAGCAATCTCTTCTCCCGGGTTGGCCTTCACCAAAGCCCTATAAAATGGGAGTGAAAACACGTGCTGTTCCGTCACCAAGATGGGGAGGGTGCCTGGCGCGGCGCTTAAACAAGCGGCAAGAAATTCCGCGTGCCGGTTGAAGTCGACCAGATCGCTGCTTAGCCGGGTTGGCGGTGATAATGAAGCAAGGTCCGGCAAATTTGGGTGAACAGAACCGGGTAAAGTTAGACGATGCTCTTGCGTCAGCGGCCGGTTAAAAGAGCGTTGTTCGATCAAACTGACCGGCCTGGGTTTAAGAGATGTAATTGCGGGCATAGCCATGAATATTTATCGTCAATAATTGTTTATTATTTCAAGATATCCATGGGTTTACCTGCTATTTGCTTCTTTGGGCTAGCAAATAATCACTTACTTAGCACCCCATTTCTTTGACAGCAAAGAAATGGGGGAAAGAAACTGCATAAGGGGTTCCCCCTTATGGATCCCCGGCCTTCAAAATGCCCCCGCAACAACCTGATCTTAGTTTAGTTGTTGCTAACCCCGCCCCGCTGAAGAAACCCCTTGAAGGCCATATTTGATTATAAACGCCTAAAGAGCGGTTTGTCCCAGTGTTATGTGAGGTAAATACTTTAATAATGGTACTGGATTAGAATATAAGTTCAGGATGGGCGCGCATTTCGCTTACCTTGAGAAAAATCGAAATGCGCCGGCGTTTTCTTTTCGTCCATTTTCTTTTTTGCTGTAGAAAAAGAAAATGGACACCCAGTAAACAAGAAGAGAGAAAGTGATCTACGAATAGAGAAAAAGCTAAAAAATATGGGAAAAAATTCATTCCCCGCCTAGCTCTCGACGGCAAATCGGTGGTATAATAGACTAAATGTGTTACGCAATCCCCGGTATTGTCACCGAGATCAAGGGTAAGACCGTCACCGTTGAGTACTTCGGCGAGAGAAAAACAGCCATCAATGAGCTTTCCAAAGTAAAACTAGGCGACTACGTTTACGCCCAGGGGGGCTTTGTCATCTCTACCGTCGCCGAAGAGGACGCCCTGGCGGTCCTCGAGACCTGGAAGGAGCTCTTCTTCGCTCTCAAGGAGACCGATATCCGGATGTCACGGCTGGTCAAAGGGGCGGAAGGGATCGACAAGAAATTCAGCGCCATTCTCGACAAAGCAGCCGAAGGCCAGCCGTTAAAACGCGACGAACTCCTCAAGTTGCTAAAGACTGAAGATCCCAAGGAGCTTGAACTCCTTTACAAGACCGCCAACTTCCTTCGCCAAAAGCATCTTACCAACTCCTGCTGTGTCCACGGGATAATCGAGTTCTCCAACTATTGCCAGAACGATTGCGCCTACTGCGGGATCAGGAAGAGCAATAAAATGGAACGCTACCGGATGAGCGACGATGAGATCTTAGCCGCCGCGGCGGAAGCGATCGACAAATACGGCTTCAAGGCGCTCGTTTTGCAAGCGGGAGAAGACCCCGCTTATTCAGTCGATCGTCTCG